>JAFAQG010000887.1 GCA_019246575.1 Acidobacteriaceae bacterium | reverse complement strand
GTCGTGTTCCCGGATGCACAAGTGAAGATATTTCTGGATGCGAACCCAGAAGAACGAGCGCGGCGTCGCGCGGCCGAGATAGAGCGACAAGGCAGGACGGTGGATGTTGGCGGCGTAGCCGGCGATCTCAAGCGGCGAGACGAGCGCGACCGGCGCCGCAGCGAGGCCCCTCTGGTTCAAGCGCCCGACGCCGACCTCATCGACACCACAGAACTCTCTATCGAGCAAGTGGAGGAAAGAATACTGGGCCTGGTTCGAGCGCGCACCTCGAACGGAAAGGCGGCAAATAGTTGAACAACCTCTTGGTCATGAAGTTCGGCGGGACCAGCATGGGAAGCGCCGAGCGCATGCGTGTTGCCGCCCGGATCATCGAGGAGCAGCACGCTCGACAGCATGTCGTGGTCGTAGTCTCGGCGATGTCGAAGGTTACGGACCTTTTGCTTGAAACCATGCGCCACGCCGAGGTCGACGACCACGCTGCTGTGGACGCGAGTATTCAGAAGCTGCGCGACCGCCATCTCACCACGTGCCAGGAACTGTTCGACAAAGCCGAAAGTGGCCGCTTTCTCGCGAACGCTACGGAAGCGATTGAAGCCCTTCTTTCGGATTTCCAACGCATCACAAACGGCATTGCCATGCTCGGCGAGCGGCCGCCGCGTTCCGTTGACGAGGCCGTTGCGGTTGGCGAGCGGCTTTCTTCCATTCTTCTGGCCTGCTATCTCGAGTCGATTGGAGTTCGCGCACGCGCCATCAACGCGGCCGAAATTATAGTCACAGACGCCGTATTTGGAAACGCCTCTCCGCAGATGGAGCCCACGCGCGCTAACTGCGTTCAGCGGCTCGCTCCCTTGATTCAGGAAGGCACTGTTCCTGTAATGACCGGGTATAACGGCGCGACTGCGGACGGTCGCCCCACCACACTCGGCCGCGGTGGGTCGGATTTTTCAGCGTCCATTCTCGCGGCCGTTCTTGACGCGCGCGAGCTCTGGATCTGGACCGACGTCGACGGCATTATGAGTGCCGACCCACGGATGGTAGATGGCGTTGCCGTCCTCGACGAAGTCACTTACGCGGAAGCCGCCGAGCTCGCTTACAACGGCGCGAAGGTCTTGCACCCGCGGACGCTTGCACCCCTGGTTGAGAAAAAGATTCCGGTCTGGAGCAAGAACAGCTTCGCTCCCCACAAGCCCGGAACAAAGATCGTTTCTCATTTCGAAGAGCCGAAGGGCGTTCGCGCTGTTACGTCCATGTCGAACGTCGCTCTGATTTCGATGGAACCGTCGAATGCCATTCTCAGCGGAACGCGGTTAATGGCGCGTACGTTGGACGCCCTCGCGCTTGCGAATGTCGAGATTTTGGTGTTCAGCAGCTCCAGCTACCGCCAGAGCTTTTGTTTCCTGATTCGGAAGAATGACGTCGAAACTGCGCTCGAAGCGCTCGAAGCAAATCTTTCAATCGAGCTGGCGCACGGCTACTTGAAGGCCATCGCGGTCGATGAAAATGTAGGTTTGCTCGCAGTGGTCGGGGAAGGAATGCGCGGAACACCCGGATTGGCGGGCCGCGTTTTCACTGCTATTTCGCGGGAGAGCATTAACATCATCGCCATTGCGCAGGGATCGAGCGAGCTGACAATCGCAATCGTGGTGCGTCTAAATGGCCTCGAGCGCGCGGTCAAGAGCGTTCACCGCGAATGCCGTCTGGGCGAACGCGCCGCTATCGCTGAGTCCGAAGTTCGGGCCTAGAAGTGGCGAGTATAGCGATACAGCGGGCCCCCCAGGCTTACACTGGATAGAAAGAGCGATGTGCCTGTCACGTCTTCTTCTCGCCCCGGCTACAGTTCTGGTGCTTTTGCCCCTTTCCGTGTGTGCGAGCAATAGTGCCGCGGCAAGTGATCCGGCATTCTGGATTTCGGAAGGCGATAAAGCGCTATCGCAGCACAATTATGCACAGGCTGAGATTGCGTTTCAGAAGGCGATCGATCTCAATCCGAGCCTATGTGAAGCACACAAGAAACTGGCGTATGCGTTGAGCCTGGAGGGTAACGGTTCGCTGCTCTCGATGCGCAATCTGCCTCGCATCAGGCGCGCCGAGAGCGAACTGGAGCGTGCCGTCGAATTGTCTTCATCCGATGCCGCGGCGTTGCTCAACCTGGCGCGGCTGCATGACGCTATGTCCCGTTGTGCGCGGTCGCCCGAGGACCGCGAGGCAGAATTGAAGCGCGCTATTGAAGTCGCTCGGAAAGCTGTCGCTGCGCGGCCCGGATCCGCAGGTCTGCATTTCTATCTTGCCAACATTGAGACGTTCCCAATCTGGAGCGCCATCCACCAGGCGCAGCTCGATGCCGGGATCGGCGCAAACGATCTTTTGTTTTTTCCTGATTCCAAGCTCCGCGCGGATCTCCGTGGTCGTTACGGTGAGATGCTCGAAGAAGCCGTCTCCGAGTCACAGAAAGCATTGCAGCTGGCGCCAGGCGACGCGCTTGCCGGGCTTCAATTCCTCATGCTTCTCTCCGCCCGCGCCTCGATTCGAGACACGCAAGCCGAATTTGCAGAAGACATGCGGACCATCTCGAGCCTGGACCAGGCGTACCGGCGCAGGCTCGGAACCGAGAAAACGACGGAAATCATGAGCGCTATGATGTCTCGCCTGATGGCCTCGACCATCACTCTGGTTGATCCAACGGTCGCTTCCAGAATCGTGCAGTAGCATTGGCTTGGCTACTCGCCGCTCGCACGCAAGCGGTAGTTAAACCACATAAACAACGACGGGCACAATGGCGCTGCAGGTTGGGATGTTGGTGTAATACACTCGCCACTTGGCAGAGCGTTATGACCCAACTTATAAGCTTCATTCAAGACAAGATTGCGATAGGCCTGCTCCTCGTGGCTGCCTGCATTGTCGCTGCGGGATTCTCATTGCGCGGTCGCGCGGACAGTGACCCCGACCCTCTCGCCGGCGGCTTCAGGCTGGTCGAAGCCGCTTCCGTTGCTGACGCCATGGAACAACTCTACGGCAAGAAGGCCTACATGTCGCATGACATGCGGCCGTTAAGCGCGACCAAATTCGCAGGCCCTGCTGCCACCGTTCTGCTGAAGAAAGAGGAACAGAACGAAGGATCAAAGGCGCTTCAAGGCATGCTCGACGCCATAGACGAAGCTGCTCCGGGATCTGTTTACGTCATGGTCTTGCAAGACGGGCTGGATTACGCGGGCGCAGGCGGGTTGATGAGTACCGCCATGAAGTACCGCGGCCTCGCAGGCGCGGTTATCGACGGTGGCGTACGGGATACACCACAAATTGCAAAACTCCAGTTTCCCGTGTTCAGCCGAGGTGTCGTACCGTCGACGACAGTGAATCATTACCGGGTTGCTGGAAAGAACGTGCCCGTGACCTGTGCCGGTGTTGAGGTCCAGCCTGGCGACATCGTCGTCGCCGATATGGACGGCGTCGTTGTCGTTCCGCGCGATAAAGCAGCCGACGTGGTGAAAAAAGCCCAACAACTCGACAATACGGAACACAGCATGCTGCCGTTCATCGAAAAATACAAATCGATCCGCGAGGCGGTGGCCCGGTTTGGGCGCTTATAGCATATATAGTTGATCGGAGGGCGCGAGCGTCCCGGATTTGAAACCACGATCGGGAGATAGCCAAGTTCGCTGGTTGCTGATTGCATGGATGTTCGTCATCAGTGCAATTGCCTACCTCGATCGGGTGAATATCTCGCTTGCAGGACCGGAAATCGCAACAGAGTTCCGGCTGGACAATGTACAACTTGGCTTTGTATTCAGCGCATTTGTGATCGGCTACGCGCTGTTTCAGGCGCCTGGCGGACGTCTCGCAGACCGCCTCGGCCCCCGTTTAATGTTGGGCTTGGGTGTGATCTGGTGGGCGATATTCACATCACTGGTTACGTATGTGCCCCCTGGGACTACACGCGTCCTGATGGTGCTGATCGCGATCCGGTTTTTGCTCGGTATAGGGGAAGCCGTGGTTTACCCCGCATCGAACTGCATCGTGGCTCGCTGGATTCCGTCTCGCGAAAGAGGTCTCGCGAACGGATTTATCTTCTCTGGCGTCGGTTTCGGTTCCGGAATGGCTGCTCCATTGGTCTCGTTTCTGATGGTCCACTGGGGGTGGCGGTCAGCGTTCTGGGCAAGCGCGGGTCTGGGATTACTGGCTGGTGCTGTTTGGTATTGGATGGCGCGCGATAAGCCTGCGCAACACTCGTGGATTTCGCCCGGTGAACTGGCGTACATCGAGCGCGGGTTGCCTGCGGCCATGCCGACCCATGAAAACAGGCCGCTATCTTGGGCGGCTATCCTCCGAAATGGCAACCTCTGGGCCGTTACCTTCAGCTACTTCGCATATGGGTACGCGGCATACATCTTCTTCGCGTGGTTTGCGATTTATCTCCGAACGGTTCGCAAACTCGATGTGACACACAGCACTGTGTATACCATGCTGCCGTTTCTCGCCATGGGCATTGGATCCCTGCTGGGCGGGTTTTTGAGCGATCGCTTGACGGAGCGATGGAACGAGCGAGTGGGGCGCTGTTATCTAGCCGCGGTGGCTATCGCGGGCTGCGCAGTGTTCCTCGCATTCGGAATTGTCGTAAAAAATGCCGGACTGGCAAGTTTCATCCTGGCAGGCGGCGCTGGCGCGTTGTACCTGTCCCAGAGTTCGTTCTGGTCGGCTTCTGCAGATATTGGCAAGAACTCGGCGGGCTCAGTCTCCGGGTTCATGAATATGGGCGGGCAGATCGGGGGAGCGCTGACGGCGTGGCTAACGCCGGTTATCGCCAACTATTTAGGCTGGACAGCATCGTTTCTCGTCGCCGCCGCCTTATGTGCGGCTGGCGCGCTTGCGTGGCTACCGGTAAAACTCGAAGAAAAGGTCGAGAGGCAACCAGTCGCCGTTCGGAAATGATTTACTTGGGGGCCGCGGATTTAGCCAGGCCTGCAGCGGCACGGCGCCCCCAGAACACGGAGCAGTCTGCGATATCAGCACGACGGGTGTATAGCGCGGGAATGCCCCATTCGTCGATCTTGTCTTCGTCGCACGTCTGAAAGGTGGCAAAAATGCCCGCCTTCACCTCGCGTTGAAGTTCCTTGCGGGGGATGATGTGCAGAGCGGAAGCCTCTTTCACCGGTATATCGAGCTTGTGCGAATAAGAGAACTCCATGCCCGACGGAGGCGGCCAGCGCAATAGAAAATAGACTTGCTCGTCGGCGAATAACATTGCGCCGTGTGGAGTGACTTCGCGAACCTTGCGCGCAACCTCCTCGTATCTCGCCCAAGTGGCCTGGTCCCGATCATCGAATAGCGCCCTCGCAACTGCGACCGTCAGCAGGAATGCCACGCCGACAGTTGGCCACAGCGGCCGCTCGGGAGAGATTAAGCGCGAGCCGGCGACGTACAAGCCCGGACCCGCAACCACAGCAAAAAAAGGGATCGCGACGATGTAGTAGCGTCCGAAGGTTGGATGTGCCGTCGAGATATACGCGACAAGGGCGGCCGCCAGTGCAGCGGCGAGATACAGCTCGTTACGGATTTGTCTGGTCCACTCTCGTTTCCGAGCGATGAATATCACCGTTGCCAGCGCCAGCAGGCCGAGTAATAGGGCCTGTCCCGAATCTACCCAGCTGGTTAGCGCGTCCACATCGTGCGCCGTCGCGCTTTCCCAGTTTGCTCTGCGGTAGAGCGCCTGATACTCCACAACATTGAACCAGACCGCGCGCCGGGCCTGCGCGAATAGGCAGAAGACCGGGATAAAAGGAACGCTAACGCCACATAGGAACGCCCCGGCGTTCTTCCATCGTTCGCCGCCCACTTTCGTGACCCAAAACCAGCCGAGTAGCACTGGGACGATAGGAGCGCTCAACAGGGACGACGCTGCCGCTATTCCTGAAAAGAGCCCCGAAGCAAACGAAAGGATCAGAGCCTTCGTTTCTGCGGCGCGGATGGCCAACCGGTATGCTGCGAATCCAGTAAACAGGCACATGGCGTAAGCCTGCGCAATGGGACCGAACTGGACAACGATGATGTTGATTCCAAAAAAGAGCGTTGACGCGATTGCACAACACGTGCGCCACCGAGGGTCGGGGAAGCGCGAATAGACGAAATCCGCAACCAGGAACATCGTCCCGATGGTCAGTAGGGCGGCAGGTACATGCGTGACTTTCCAGCTCTCGCCAAACACCAGCATCCACGCGGCGTTCCAGTACGCGTTCAGGGGCGTCTGCGGAAAGCAGAAGTCCAGATATGGCCTTTTCCCGGCTGCGATGAGCTGCGCGGCCAGGAGGTGAAATCCCTCGTCCCAGACGAATGCGAGTGACTCGGCATAGGCCAGCAGCCCTGCCGAGATGACCGCAATCAATCCATACAATGCGGCCCGAGACTGACGTAAACGCACGCTAAAACGTGCGTTGCGGTACTCAAGTGCTGTACCTTGATGGTGCACCCCCCAGATGATAGCGCATCGCATGCACGGGCAAGTGCTGTCCCCGACGCTGCGCAAACAACAACGAGCTTTTGCCGCAAACGGCGCGTGCTCCCGCGCGATCGTAAGTCCTTGCACTGAGTAATTCTCAGCTAAATAGGACAAATCCTATGCAATTTGTGCAGTTCAGAACCATTCTATGGTTTCACCGGTTAGGGAAATATGGACGGTTCTAAGTCAGTACTGCGACAAAGGATTGTGTCCGATTCCGCAATGATTGCATAACGTCCAGTACTTGCAAGGGCTTGGCAGCATTCGCGATTCCCGATATTCTGGTTTCACCGAAACGAAAGAAATTCCGAACGAAAAGACAAATAGAAAGGAGTACGCATGAAAGTCAAGAGCAATGTTAAGGCTGGTTCGGGCATCTGGACCGAGTAATTTCTCATCATTGGTCAGATGGTGAGATCGATTTAAAATCTAGAGAAAGGAGAAACTGATGAAAATCAAGAGCAATGTTAAGGCTGGTTCGGGCATCTGGACTGAGTAATTCCTCATCATTGGTCAGATGATGAGATGAATCCGAAATTCTATAGAAAGGACAAACTGATGAAAGTCAAGAGCAATGTTAAGGCTGGTTCGGGCATCTGGACCGAGTAATCCTCTCCGCATAGCAGGATAGTTGGACAGAAGCGTAGGCGACTGTGGTCAGCGGCCGTCCTACGCTCGAGTCCAGAATCTTGCCCGGTTCCGAAGGCCACCGGAACCAGGCGGACGTTCAATCAAGAGCTAATCAAGTCAAGAGCTATCAAACGCTGGTCAGGGCTGTTTGATGTTCGTACTGTTCTCTTCGGCACCCTCCACAAAACTCTTTAGGCTATCCCGACCATAAATTTCCCCCCCCTCAAAATAAATCTCAGCCGTAATCCGCTCGATGTTAGCCGATACGTCTCATAGGGACCTTAGGTCTACGCCGGACCATGGCTAACAGCTTTCATCGAATTACGCAATATTTAGATCGTGATAACGGCATAAC
>JAFAQG010000817.1 GCA_019246575.1 Acidobacteriaceae bacterium | reverse complement strand
TGAGCGTGAATATGGGCCAGCTCCGATCCATTCAGATTTTCATCGTGGGTTATGCGCGGCGTCCCGGCACTTACACTGTCAGCTCGTTCAGCACTCTGGTAAACGCGCTGTTTGCCTCCGGGGGGCCGTCGGCGAGAGGTTCGCTTCGCAATATCCAACTGAAGCGGAGCGGAACGGTTGTCACCACGATCGACCTATATGATCTTCTGCTTCGGGGCGACAAGTCGAAAGACGTACCGCTGCAGCCGGGCGACGTGATCTTCATTCCGCCAGCGGGTCCGCGAGTGGCCGTATCCGGCAGTGTGGAGAACGAAGCCATCTACGAAGTGAGTCCGAACACGTCCCTGCGTCAGATCTTCGCATTCGCGGGAGGACTTTCGCCCGTTTCTGCGACACAGGAAGCAATTCTCGAGCGCGTCGACGGTCATGCGGCGCTGCGCTCCGAAAACATCAAGCTGGACGAAGAGGGGTTAGGCACGCCGCTTCAGGACGGCGACATCATCCGCTTGCTGCAGGTGGTGCCGCGATTTGATCGCAGCGTTTCTTTGAAGGGTAACGTTGCGGACCCGATGCGCTTCCCGTGGCACGAGGGCATGAAGGTGAGCGAGATCATCCCCGATAAGCAGGCCCTGCTCACGCGCGATTACTGGGCCGAGCATAACAAGCTGTCCTCGGGTTCGGGCGGTTATCACGACGAGCTTACAAACAGCAAAGCAGACAACTCGCTCGCGTCAGCGCTGGCCGGAGATAAAGCTGCTCCGACGCGACAATTCAACGGCAAGAACGATGTGCAGCCGGCCGCGCCAGATATCAACTGGAGCTACGCCGCGATTGAGCGCCTGGATCACCGCACTTTGACCACTCACCTGATTTCCTTCAATCTGGGTAAGGTTGTGATTGAACACGACGCGACCGCCGATGTAGCGCTCGAACCTGGTGATGTCATTACGGTGTTTTCAAATGCAGATTTCGTGACGCCTCAGGCGCAGCAGACGCGGTTTGTGCGGCTCGAGGGCGAGGTCCGGATGGCGGGTGTGTATTCGGTTCGGCCCGGCGAAACGTTGCGTGAATTGGTAGCACGCGCAGGCGGATTCACCGAGAAAGCTTATCTCTATGGTGCAGAGTTCACGCGCGAGTCAACGCGTCGCGAACAGCAGAAGCGCTTCTCGGATTATCTCGATCAGGTGCAGCACGACCTCGACCAGACCTCTTCAACGCTCGCGTCGCGCACTATGACGCTCGAACAAGAAACAACGATGCGCCAATCGCTCGAGAATCAGCGAATCGCGATGGAACGCCTGCGCAAGACTCCCGCCACGGGCCGGATCGTCCTCGATCTGAAACCCGAGGCCAAGGGCACGGATGCGCTGCCCGAGATCCCGCTCGAAAACGGCGATCGTCTGTTGGTGCCGAGTACGCCCGCGACAGTTGCGGTGGTCGGGTCGGTGTATAACCAATCTACTTTTCTGCGCAATCCGGATGTCAGCGTGCGCGAGTGTTTGAAACAAGCGGGTGGTCCAACGCGCTTCGCAGATCAGAATCACATATTCGTGATACGCGCAGACGGTTCGCTGGTTTCAAAGGCAAGTCACTCTCGTTTCGAGTCGCTGCCGATGTACGCGGGGGACACGCTGGTGGTGCCGACAAATGTCCTCAAGACATCGCGCATGCGCGGATTCCTCGATTGGTCGCAAGTGATCAGCGGATTCGGCGTCGGGGCGGCCGCGGTGAACGTTCTGAAGTAATCAGCGGGCGCTAATCCGGCGCATTTCGCAGAAGAGAGAAACCAACGCCGCTCGATCCTGTGCAAGCATCTGTAAATGCAAATGTTTGTGCAGAAACGGGCGGCGTTTCGTCATGTGCAGAACACTACAAATTAATTTCTGTTGACAATTAAGGCCCTCAAAACCGCGCATCTGCTGCAACCCGCAGCCGTTGCTGAGTATCAAAGACCTGTGTATAGAGAAAGCACGAATCGCATCGATTAGTGCTGATCTATTACTAACAACTAAGTACGATACGCATTTCCATAAAATGCGCGCAATCACTTACAAGGTTTTGGAGGTCTTTCAATGAAAAATAGAATTCTAACGGTCGCATTGTCGCTTGCTCTGCTCGCGGCGGCCGCATACGCACAGGAAGGGCAGAGGAATGAAGCAACGGTGTCGGCGCTTGGCTCCTTCCAGCAAACGACGAATGGCAACGGCATCCAGCAGTCAGGAAACAATGCTGCCGGCGTGCTAGTGAGCTATCGTTACTTCTTCACGAATCATCAAGGGGTCGAGTTGAACTACGGCTTCAGCCGTTTCGATCAACAGTTCAATTTACCCGGCGCATTATCGGTTCCGGCGAACACGAATGAAGCGACTGCTTCCTACGTTTTCAAGTGGGGAATCGGCCATGGACTGACTCCTTTCGCGAGTGCGGGCACGGGAGCATTTGCCTTCGTTCCGACAAACAGCTTTACAGTCAATGGTGCGAGCGCCAGCACGTTTGCGACACCGGATTTTGTATATAGCGTAGGCACGGATGTCGCGGTGAACCGACGCCTCACTCTACGGCTCGGCTATCGCGGCCACGTGCTCGAGGCCCCGGATTTCAACGTTCCTGGACTGTATACGGGATCAGTGGCTCACATCGCACAGCCCTTCGCAGGTTTGTCGATTCACTGGTAAGGCGAAAGAGTCCGTTTCGATTTAGTCGCGGCGTGCCGATGAATGCGCGCCGCGATGTCCCGATCAGTTAGACTCGGCGAGCGACGACGAGCGTCATGTCATCGCTCGCCGGCGCGCCACCAGTAAAACCCGCGACTTCTCTTCTGACCGCCTCTATAACGTGCACGGCGGAGTGGAGACGGACTTCTTTCAGTAAGCTGACGAGACGCTCTTCTCCAAATTCCTCATCGAGGTCCGGGTTGTGCGGCTCGGTGACTCCATCACTAAAAAGAAGCAGCGTGTCTCCGGGATTCAGATGCGCGGTTTTTTCCTCGTATTGCGCATCGGGTGCAATGCCCAAGATTAAACCAGTAGGACCAAGCCTCTCGGCGTTGCCATTAGCACGCATAATAATGGGCGCATTATGCCCGGCGTTCGAGTAACAGATTTCGCCGCTGGCAGCGTCGATCTCCGCAATGAAGAAAGTGATGAAGCA
>JAFAQG010000671.1 GCA_019246575.1 Acidobacteriaceae bacterium | reverse complement strand
GGCGACTGGTCCGGCCACGCGCGACGGCAAAATGATTGTCGGGCATGTCACCTGGTGGTCGCAAACGCTCGCCGAACAGACAAACGTGATGCTCGATATCAAGCCGGAGCGAGGCCATCGCATGCTCATCCAGAGCTATCCGGGCGGCATCGAGAGCGGGACGGATTGGTATCAGAACGATGCGGGCATGGTCCTGACGGAGACGACGATCCGCCAGTCGCCTTTCAACATCGAGGGCACGCCGGTGGCGTTTCGCGCGCGCAGGGCTATTCAGTATGGCGGAAATGTTGACGAAGTTGTCGAGCAGCTTGGCACGCGCAACAACGGCCTGTACACAAACGAATGGATCATTGCGGATGCCAAAACGAACGAGATTGCAATGTACGAGCTCGGGACGAACCATACGAAGCTGTGGCGGAGCTCGAAAAACGAATGGTTCGGCGATACACCGGGGTTCTATTGGGGGAATAACAACGCGAAGGACCTTGCAGTGAATCTGGAGTACCATCCGGACCCGCGAGGCGAGCCGGAGTACATTCCTTACGTTCCACGTATTCGCGATCTGGCGTGGCAGGATTTGTATGCGCGGAATCGCGGCAACATTGACGAGCAGTTTGCGTTTCTGGCATTTCGAACTGCACCACTTGTGAGTGCAACAACGATGGATGCGAAGGTCGCGACGGCCGACATGGCGAATCATTTTATGGTTTGGGCGGCGATCGGGCGTCCGAATCAGAGTGTTTGGACCGGCAACAGTGCGCCGAATCACGGGCTTTATCCGGGCGGATATCACCTGTTCGATGGACAGCGGCCCCAAGCGGGTCGCGCCGCAGAGAGCCTCGCCGAACAACATAACGAATCATCATCAAGGAGGGCCGAATATAAGGACCGGCTCTGGAAAGGTTGGGTGCTGCCTGCGAGTCATGCCGATATCTGGTTCGTCGCGGGTTCCGCCAAGTACTACCAAATCTTGCGTTCAGGCGAAGTAGATAGAGCGATTGATAACGAGAACGTGATGTACCGCGGGCTGAAGCTCTGCCCGGATGATGCGATCGTGCGGTTCCGGCGCGAGGAGACGAGAGGTGTGTTGTTTCTCGATTCGCTGCGGCGGAAGATGGGCGACGAGGCATTCTTCAAGCTGATGTCGGAGTTTTTCGCAACGAACACGACGAAGGCGGTAACGGCACAGTCATTCCTTGAACGAGCCGGAGTCGCGTTCAACTTCACGGAGCCGGAGCCCGGCCCGGTGTTCCTGATGGACGATATAACTCGACGGCTGAACAATGCGGCAATCGTTTACGGCACGGTTCTGGAGCAGGGGACGAACCGCTACGCTGCCGAACAGTTGCAAAGCCGGTATCGCGAGTCGGCGCAAACGGAGGTTCCGATTCGCAAGGATTTCGAGGTGAGCGACGATGAGCTGCGGCATCGCGACGTTATCTTCATTGGCCGCCCGGAAACGAACAGCGCTTTAGCGGCGTGGTCGAGCAAAATCGGGCTGGATTATCAAAACCGTCTGTTCAGGATGGACGGCAAGACTTACGCATCCGAGCGTAGCGGCTTGGCCTATGCGGCGCAGAACCCGCTGGATGGGACGAAGATGGTGGTTGTGTATGCGGGTAATGATCCGCTGAGCACGGTTCGGTCGTTAGACGCGAACACGGAGGCGCCGTTCTCAGTGCTCGAGGCTGGAAACGTTCAGAAAGCCCGGGGCTTGTGACGCATCCCGCGGCGATAACCGCTCAACAGGAGCGCCGCGATGCAGGACGAATGCGATTGACCGCGGTTCGGGAATAAGTGTTGCTTCAAAGGGCCACAGCGTAGACTCGGTTCGAGCGCGGTTCACTAGAATGAGGCCGAGGGCCATGCGTGATCAACATCATCACGATTGAGCGCGAGTACGGTTCGGGAGCGCCCACAACCGGCAGACTACTCGCGAATCGGTTGGGCTGGCAGCTTTGGGATCACGAGATTACTGCGGAAATTGCAAAACGCCTGAAATGCGACGTTCGCAAGGTGGAGGAACGGGAGGAGAGGCCGGACCCCGCATATTATCGTCTGCTGAAAGCATTCATGCGCGGCAGCTATGAGGATCGCGTGGGTAGCGGCGGCCTTGATCTGCTGGATGCAGATTCCATTGCCGGTCTGTTCGAGAACATTATTCTTGACATCGCAGCGCGGGGCAAGTGCGTGATCATTGGCCGCGGTGCACCGTGGTTCCTTCGCAACCGTGGCGACGCGTTCCATTTGTTTTTGTATGCGCCGCATGACGAAAAAATGCGGCGTATCACAGCCTCGGGCCGGACAGAGGCTGAGGCCGAAGATCTGATCGAGCGCGTCGACCGTGAGCGCGCCGCTTTTGTCAAAAAATACTATGACATGACTTGGCCAACACGGCATTTGTACCATTTGATGGTGAACTCGAAGGTCGGAGACGAGTTGGTCGCAGAGCTGGTGCTGCAGGAGATCGCCGTGCTGAATCGGCGCAACCAACCAAACGATCAAACCGTCGCCAGTTAGTACCGGTTCCTTAGTACAGCGCCGTACAGATCGGATAGGCTCTTACTAATGGCCGAACGGAACAACGAGCTCGACATCCTGCTGATTGAGAATGATCCCGCAATGGCGCGGCTGACAAAGGAAGCCTCGCGCGAAGTCGGCATTTACGAGCAGATCTTTTCCGTTCCGAGCGGAGAAGAGGCCATGGCGTACTTGCGGAGGGAGGGAAAGTACGCAAGCGAGCCGTATCCGGATATCATCTTTCTGGATCTGCACCTGCCAAAAAAATCCGGGTTCGATGTGCTTTCTGAGATCAAAGCAAATCCGAAATTATGTGCAACTCCTGTGGTCGTTATTTCGGGATCTGCGGATCCGAGCGAGATCCGGAAGGCTTACGAACTCCATGCGAGCTGCTATGTCAGAAAGCCGGATAATCTGGAAGACTTCCTGCGATTCATTCAGGTGTGCTTCACGTTTTGGGGCGGCGTCGCGACTCTGCCGCCGAAACCGGACCTCAAAGCGATGACTATTTAAGAATCTGTTGTCAAAAATCTGAGACGCACACAGGCGCAAGCGATATTATCGAAGTCTTCGCCTGTCGTTTTAAATTGCGGCTGGCCACTGACTGGCGCTCACCCGCACCTAACGCGGAGAAGCATCAGGCGGGGATTACCGTAGGAGAGATATGGAAAAGGCAACTTGCGATATCGGATTGATCGGCCTGGCAGTTATGGGGCAGAACCTGGTCCTGAATATGAACGACCACGGATTCCGAGTGGCTGTATTCAACCGCACGGTGTCGAAAGTGGATGAGTTCACCGGAAACGAGGCTAGAGGCACTCAGGTTGTCGGCACGCATTCGCTTCAGGAGCTAGTGCAGGCATTGAAACGCCCTCGGCGAGTGATGCTGATGGTCAAGGCAGGGGACACCGTCGATCACATGATTGACCAGGTCGTT
>JAFAQG010000646.1 GCA_019246575.1 Acidobacteriaceae bacterium | reverse complement strand
CGAGACTGCTTGACAGGAGGAACGAGGCGATCATCGCGAAAGCGACGGCGAGTGAGAGAGGCACGAAGAGCTGACGGCCGATGCCGGCGAGGAAGAACGACGGCAAAAACACGGCGAGAATGCAAAGCATGGAAAGAAGGCGTGGGATGACGGTGAGCCGGGTGGCTTCGACAACAGCGCGAGCGCGCGGCACGCCGGAAGCCATGTGCGTGTGAAGGTTTTCGATTTCGACGGTCGATTCGTCTACGAGAACACCAACCGCCAATGCCAAACCGCCGAGCGTCATAAGGTTCATGGTCTGGCCGGCGGCCCAAAGAAGCACGACAGCAGTGAGAATCGCAAACGGAATATTGATGATGACAATGATGGAGCTGCGCCAATCGCGGAGAAATAACAGCACCATGAGCCCGGTGAGGACTGCGCCAACTCCTGCTTCAAAGAGCAATCCTTTGAGCGAATTCGTTACGTAAGGCGATTGATCGAAATCGAGGCGGATGTCTATGTCGGCTGGAAGCAGTTTTTTGAGATCCGGGAGAGCGGCTTTGATTTCGTTAATGACGGTGAGAGTCGATGCGGTGGCGCGTTTCGTGACAGGGATGTAGACGGTGCGGTGACCGTTGACGTGTGCGTACGCGCTGAGGATATCGGTGGCGTCTTCGATACTTGCGATATCGCGGAGGAAGACTGTCGGGCCAGCGACGGTATCGAGTGGGGTTGCGAGCAAGGCATTGAGATCTGCGCCAAGGGTTGCGTTGGTGGTGGCGAAGAGATTGAAATTGCCGATCCTGACGTTGCCGGAGGGCATGACCAGAGTGGCCCGGCTTACTGCGACGGTGGCCTGCTCCGGCGATATGCGATATTCACGCAGTTTGTCAGGGTCGAGCGTGATGACGATGGTTCGTTGATTGCCGCCAAAGGGCGGGGGCGCGGAGACGCCGGGCAGTGTGGCGAAAACAGGACGGACACGGTTGAGCGCAAGATTCTGAATTTCGGCCTGAGTGCGTTGCGGGCCGAGGAACGTCAGTTGTCCGACGGGTACGCTGCCCGCATCGAAGCGAGTGATGAAAGGCGGTACCGTGCCCGGAGGCATGAACGACCTGGCCCGATTCACGTAGCCGACGGTTTGGGCCATAGCATCGCTCATATCGGTGTCCGGTTGGAAGACGAGCTTCATGAGCGATGCGCCTTGAATGTTCTTGCTTTCGACGTACTGAATTCCGGTGATGTAGAGGAAGTGGTACTCGAAGTAGTAATTCAAGAAACCTTCCATTTGGGCCGGGTCCATGCCGCTGTAGGGTTGGGCGACATAGATTGCCTTTTCGCCGACAGTAGGGAAAATGTCGACGCGCATTCGCTGGATGGCGAGAATGGAGCACAAGGCCAGCGTGATGACGATGACGAGGACCGCGATGGGCCGGTTGAGAGCTGCCACGACTAATCGCACGCTACTTACTCGCCTCCTGGAGGAAATGCGTGATGTCTCCTTGGGCGGATTCGAGTTCGAGCAAGGCGCGCCACACGGCGAGTTTCGCAAGGGAATCGTCGATCTCGGCCTGAGTCAAGAGGCGGTGCGCTTCGGCGACCGCAACGATGGTTGCGAGACCCGAGCGGTATTGCGCGTTCGCCTGCTCGAGTCCGGTACGTGCATCGGCAACCTCTTTGGGCGTCTCGGCGGCGATGTTTCGGGCTTGCGCGAGCGAGGCTTCGGCGGAACTTCGTTGAGCCTCGAGCTCAATGATGACCTGACGGTGGGTGGCGGATGCGGAGCGCTCGATTGCGGCCTCCTGCGATTCTTGCGCGCGTAGAGATGGGAACGAGAGGAGCGGGAAATCGATGGTGACACCGGCGGCGGCGTTGAAGTAGGTGGGCGCGAGCCCGTTTACCCCGCCGAGAGCTGCTCCGTTTGTAAGTGCGCCTGTGCCTCTCGCGAAGCCTGCGAATTGCAAGTTGAAAATCGGGCGGTAGGTGTGCCCTAAAATTGCGAGGCGTGCTTCGGATTCGCCAATGACCGCTTTCTGTTCCCGGGCAGCGGGATGGTTTGCGACCGCGGCGGGCTGCGCCATGCGCTCGGGGGCATCACCAAGAAGCGCGGCGGGCTGCAGTTCAGCGATTTTGAGAGCGATGCCGGTATATTCGGCAAGAGTTGCGCGGGCGATGTCTACGGACCGCTCGGCCTGCATGCGCTGCGTTTCGGCGGCGTCGAGCTCCGTATCCGCACGCGAAAGGTCGGCGCCTGGCCTCAGTTGAGCGGTGACGAGGGCCTTTACAGATGTAACGAGCACCTGTGCACGATCGACCGCGGCTTGTGCGGCTTTGAGAGTTTGTTCGCCCGCGAGCAGAGTCAAAAACGCTGCTGCGGTTGCGGTGGCGACTTCGAATTCGGTCCGTTGTGCGGTCCGTTCCGCGCGGCTGCGAGTTGCTTCGGCCGATTCGACGAGCGCGCGCCTACGCCCGAAATCGAAAGGCTCCCAGGAGACCAGTACTCCGACGGTGCTTCCCCAGGCAGTAGAGCCGTTGTTCGTGCCCAGCACCGGTCCGGAGATGTTCGGAATCACGGTTTGCGGAAGAAGCAGACCGAAGACATTGTTGCGAGTGGCACGGTTGAATTGGGCTAATGCATCGAGGGAGGGCAGATAGTAGGTTCGAGCAAGGCGGATTCCCGCAAGCGCCGCGTTTACCTGCTCTGTCGAGGCCTGTATGGATGGGAAGTTATGCAACGCACGATCGACGGCTTGCGCGACTGTCATGCGAACCGGGGCGGGCTGCTGAGGGAATGCTGTTGAGACGATGACGGCGATGTGAATGGCGGCACTGCCGGTGCGTGTCATTTGCCCTGGATGAGCTCGCCGAACAGCTCTCGGACTTTTTTCCTGGCGTCTCTTAAGGCCTTTCGGCCGGCGCGCGTACCGGTGTAAACACGACGACAAATTCTGCCGGAGCGAAACGTGGAAGAGCGCAAGTAGCCCTTTTTTTCGAGGCTATGGAGAATCGGGTACATGGTGCCGGGGCTCATTTTGTAGCCGTGACGGGCAAGCTCTTCGATCATGTCGAGGCCATAGACCTCGCCCTCGCAGGCGTGATGGAGGACGTGTAGACGAATGAGGCCGGAATAGAGATCTTGATTATCCACGTGATCGGAGATCGTTGACGAAACGTGATAATAACATGCGAGAAAGAAGACAGAAGCAGCGAAGACAGAAGCAGGAAGACAGAAGCAGGAAGTAGGAAGGAGGAAGAACCGCTCCCTCACGGTCGCGGCTCGGAAAGCGGTCGCGGCTTCGTATCGGCGTTTGTGGACGATTCGGGGTGATCGGGTTGCGAGTCGAGGAGAGTGCGGTTGTGGGAGCAGGCGGGGCAGCCGCAGCCGCCACGCTCCTTCGGGCGAGGCAAGTTGCCGACGCCGGTGGGGCCGAGGTGGCCGTCTTCGCGCATTTTTTCGCGCTCGATAACCTCGAGCCAGGTATCGGGCGTCATGCGCTGGATGCCGAGGCCGCCGGTTTCAAGACGCGCGGTGTCGCCTTCGGGCGCGGCCCAGTGGTATTCGGGCGGAACGCCGTCGACGAAGTGAAA
>JAFAQG010000570.1 GCA_019246575.1 Acidobacteriaceae bacterium | reverse complement strand
ATCGAGCGTGATGTCGCCTCGCAGGGCTTTGCGCCGGCAGCTTTCGACGTGGTAATCGCTGCTAATGTCATTCACGCGACCCGGCGTGTGGCGCACAGTATCGGGCATGCACGGGACCTGCTTGCCGATGACGGTCTGCTGTTGCTTTACGAGATGACCGGCCGGCGCGATTTCGCCACGCTAACGTTTGGGCTTCTGGATGGATGGTGGGTCGCCGACGATACTTCGCTGCGGATGCAAAATTCTCCGCTGTTAGACCCCATTGCCTGGCGCAACGTGCTTTCCGAAGCAGGTTACGCGGTGGGAAAGGTCCTGGGCGAGCCCGGCGCGGCTGACATAAATCAATTCGAGCAAAGCATTATCATCTCGAGAAAGAATGGCGTCTGGGCAGGCGCTGCCGGGGATGCGAGTGCTAAGGGTCTAACCGACGCGGGGACATTTGTCGAACCGGACAGAAGTGGATCCGGCATGACCGGCGACGCGGAGGGGAGCGGGCCCGTGCTGGATTATATCGAGTCCACTGTAACGCGCTGTGTAGCGACCGTCCTCGACATGACAATCGATCAGGTCCGCGCAGGTAAGGTAATGAGCTTCAGCGATTTTGGAGCCGACTCGATCGTCAGCGCTGAGCTCACGAGTGCTATTAACTCGGCTCTCGGCATCGACCTGAAAACCACGGCAATTTTTAACAATCCGGCAATTGATGTTTTGTCGCGCCACATTCTTGAGCAGTATGGCGTAGAGATGCCAACACGTTTGGGGCTCCGCCTCGGGCCCGCGAGAGCGATGCAGCGAACCAGTGTAAATCATCAGCCGCTATCCATGGAAGATGCGTTGCGTAGGCTGGAGTCGGGTGATCTCGATGTTGATGAAGCATTGCGATTGACCGCAGTCCCGGGTGGCGTGCCGTGGGCGCGTAGTGCCCCATGAACTCCGCGGCAACTGAGGCGATTTTCCGGATGGTAGCGCGTCGCGAATTGACTTCGGCGCAGGCTCTCGCCCTGATCACCAATCTGAATGTTGCCCACACAGAATCCAACTCGAAGCCGGACGATATCGCCATCATAGGAATCGCGGGCCGCTTTCCAGGAGCAGCCGGACCTGCACAGTTCTGGGACAATCTCGCGAAAGGCTCGGTCTCGATCACGGAAGTTCCGTCGGATCGGTGGGACGCTGCCAGGTTCTATGACCCACGTCCGGGCCAGAGCGGGAAGACGAACTGTAAGTGGGCCGGCTTTCTTTCGGACATCGATAAGTTCGATTCGCTTTTCTTTAACATTTCGCCCAAGGAAGCGGAATTCATGGACCCACAGCAGCGCCTGTTTTTAGAAACGGCATGGGCTGCGCTGGAGGACGCGGGCACTCCGGAAGCACAGTTGAGCAATAGCCGCTGCGGTGTGTTCGTTGGAGCCGGAGCTGGCGATTACGCGCAGAGCATGCTCGCCGCCGGCGTGCTGCCGGACGCCTATGCTTTCATGGGCAATTCGCCCTCCATCCTAGCGTCTCGCATCTCTTACCTACTGAACCTGAAGGGGCCGGCAATCGCCATCGATACCGCTTGTTCGTCATCCCTGGTAGCCCTGCATCTCGCGTGCGAAAGCATCGCGAGCGGCACAAGTGACCTCGCGATAGCCGGGGGGGTCTGTATTCTGACCACTCCTAACTTTTTCATCGCCGCCTCCAAAGCGGGCATGCTTTCGCCCTCCGGCCAATGCCGCGCGTTCGATCGCGCGGCCGATGGATTTGTACCAGGAGAAGCAGTAGGGGCAGTCGTCCTGAAGCCGCTTATGCAAGCTCTGAAACAGGGCGATTTCATCTACGCTGTCGTCAAGGGCTCGGCGATTAACCAGGATGGAAGGACGAATGGGATCACAGCGCCGAGTGCAACGTCCCAGGCCATGGTGGAGACAACGGCGTACCAGCGTGCCGGTTGTAGTGCCGCGACAATCGGCCATATCGAAGCGCACGGCACGGGCACCAAACTCGGAGATCCGATTGAAGTGGAGGCGCTCGCTAACGCGTTTCAGGCGCACACATCCGAGCGACAGTTCTGTTCCATCGGTTCGGTAAAGAGCAATATCGGTCACACGATGACGGCGGCCGGCATAGCGGGCCTGATCAAGGTATTGCTGGCAATCAAGAATCGCCAACTTCCACCCGCGGCTGGATACGATCGCCAAAATGACGCGATCGGTTTTGAGCACACGCCTTTCTACGTCAGCCGCGAACTGCAGCCATGGCGACCTGTTGGGGGCTGTTCTCTCCTGCGCGCAGCGATCAGCTCCTTCGGTTTCAGTGGCACGAATGCTCATATTGTCATCGAAGAAGCACCTGACTCTCAGCGAGCGTGGGTGCCCCGGCCTGCGCATCTCATCCCCGTCTCGGCTAAGTCCGACTCGTCCTTACGCGCGCGCCTCTGCGATCTCAAAGAGTGGATCGAGGGCCGTGGCGCGTCATGTGAGCTCGATGAGATCAGCTATTCGCTCAGCACCGGACGCGGTCACTTTGAACGTCGCGCGGCGATCGTCGTCAGCAGTAAGCACGAACTTGTAAAACACCTGCGAGCGGCGACTGAGGAAAACAATTGGGCTGGCTGGTTTGTCTCCGGCAAACCTGCCCCGAACTTGAACTGTAAGCTAGGCGGATCAACCGAGATTGCAACTCTACGCACGCTGGCCGGTGCTTATAGCAAAGGTGAAAACACGGACTGGTCGCGTCTTTATAGTAAACCGACACCGCGTCGCGTCCCGCTACCCACGTATCCCTTTGAACGAAGATCGTTCTGGTTCAAGCCGCTTGCCGCTGCGCGAATGACCAGCGTGGCGCATCCGCTGCTTGGCCGGGCGCTCCCGGAAGCGAAGGGACCGGCATTCGCGATATCGCTTCGCCGTTCGGACCCGTTTCTCCGAGACCACGTTGTGAATGGTCGCTCAATTCTCCCTGGTGTGTGCTATCTCGAGATGGCTTGCGCGGCCAGTAGAGTCTCAAATCCGGAACAGTTCGTTGTCTCTCGTGCTAAATGGCTGACGCCCCTCGAGGTCGACGATCACGGCGCGGAAGCGATTCTGCATCTAGGTCGCCGAAATGATACAACTAAATTCGAAGCGCGATCAGGCAATGTTGTTTACTGCACAGGCTACATCGAGCGTCTTGCGGGCGCTGCTGCGTCGAGTCCGGCCATCGAACTCTCAGCAGTTCGAACTCGCTGCCGGCGAACTTTCGAACCAGAGTCGCTCTACCAGATGTTCAGTTCGGCGGGCGTCCTGTGCGGACCGTCGTGCCAGGGCATCCAAAGCCTAAGTGTCGGCGAGAAGGAGGCCCTTTCTGAAATCGCCCATAATGAGCCGAACGAAACCTACACTCTGCATCCCACTCTGATGGATGCGGCCTTCCAGACGGCAATGGCGCTGCTCTCGGCTTCTGTTTCCGCAGGGCCCGTGAATATCCTCGTGCCGTATTCGATCGAAGAAGTGCGTGTTTTCAGAACACCGCCCCAACAATGTTTCGCATGGGTCCGAGCCACCGAGCTTAATCCGTCCATTGCGCGCTTCGATATGGACATCCTTGATAGCGAAGGTTCCATTTGCGTCTCCGTAAAGGATCTCTGCGCGAAAGAGTTCTCTACGCCGGAACAGACCGCCGCGAATAGGCAGCTCACATATTACAAACCGTTTTGGGCCAGAGCAGAGAGTGTATCCATGCTATCCGGTGCCCCGGTCGAAACTCCCCTCGTCGTGTTTCACCCTCCTTGCGATTTTGGCTTTTCGCGGGTACTCCCAGCGGCGTTTGCGCCCCGAAGCGTGATCGCTGTCCATTTGGGATCGGCGTTTCGAAAACTGGAACCGGCTGTTGTGGAAATTGATCATCGGAACGAGTCCGATTACGAACGGATTCTCTTGGATTTCCCAAACGCAGAAGAAGTGATCTTTTGCGGTCTCCAGGAATTCTTCGCCCGCACCGATCTCGACCGCCTCGAGTCTGTGCAGGAAATCGGCGCCCTGTCGTTATTGCGACTCATCAAGGCAATTCCCACCGGCCGTCCGCTCGCCCTAAAGGTCATCGCAAATAATGTCCACAGGATCACGGCCAGCGACAGGATCTTTCCGTTTACCGGCGCGATAGCAGGTCTCGCTAAAACGGTGGCGCGTGAGCTTTCGCAAGTTCGCCTGTCGTCGATAGAGATTAGCAAAGAGGATTTCGAACGAAATCAGGACCTGCTGCTCCGACTGCTTCGCGCTGAAAGCGGAGGCAGGCCGGGTGAGGAAATCGCGTTCCGCGATGGTTATCGATACGCGCGACGCCTGCGCTGTATCGATCTGCCTGTGCCCGTTTCAGATGAGCTTCCGCTGCGAAAAGAGGGCGTTTATTTGATTGTCGGCGGCCTCGGCGGTATCGGACTTACACTGGCACGGTATTTTGCTTCGAAATGGCAAGCGCGCCTCCTGGTGATTGGCCGGAGCGAGCTTGATTCGTCGAAACGTCGCTCGATTGAAGAGCTCGAAAGACACGGTGCAACCGTAATGTACCGCTGCGGCGATGTCACGGATCTTGACGCAATGAAGGCTGTGATTAGCGAAGCGAAGCGGATCTGGGGCGGCGTTCACGGTGTAATCCACTCCGCAATCGTGTTAAAGGACCGCAGTATTCACCGCGTGGACGAAGCAACGTTCCGCGAGGTCATGGCTCCTAAGGCCAGAGGTGTTGCCGTACTGCAAAACGCTCTCTCGGGTGAAGACCTGGATTTTTTCGTGTTCTTTTCGTCTGCCAATTCAGTGTTCGGCAATGCGGGTCAAAGCAACTACGCGGCCGCATCCACTTTCGAGGACACGTTTGCACTGTATTTGAAACACGTGGAGGGCGTTCCTGCCAAGGTCATTAACTGGGGCTACTGGGGCGATGTCGGCGTCGTGTCGTCGCGCGAACATCAGGAGCGCATTAACAAGCTGGGTGTGGGCTCAATAGGACAGAACGAAGGTATTCAAGCGTTTGAAGCAGTGCTTGCATCAGCTGCTGAGCAGCTCATGCCAATCAAGATCGACCAGGACTTGTTCTCGAAACTCGGTATCAATGTTGTTCACGAATCCACAGCGGGAGTTTATGAAGCCATAGCCGAGCGCGTCGAAAAGCGCGCGCTTGAGAGCAGATCTATTTTGGACCGTGCAGGACCTGTTTTCGAATGTATCGATCGATACGCACGCAGCCTCCTTGTAAATTTCTTCGAAGGAATGGGATTATTGCAGCCGGGTGCGGCACATTCCAAGAGTCACCTGAAAAAGGAACTGAAGCTGCTTCCGAAATATGAGCGGCTGCTCGATGCCTTCATCGAAATCCTCTGCCGCGAAGGCATCTTCACGATGCGAAACGACAGGTTTGTTGTAAACGCGTCAGCAACTCGCGACACAACAGCAGGCGATGACACCAGGAACGAGATTCGTACTCGTGTTGCCAGTGAGAGCCCGGATCTACTTCCCTTCCTCGCTCTTCTCGACATGTGCTTCGTTTCGTATGACGAGATATTATGCGGGGCGAGACCCGCAACCGATGTGCTATTCTCAGGGGCTTTCATGGCGCGCGTCGAGCGGCTTTATAAAGACAACGCCATCTCCGATTACTATAACGGTCTGGTTGCGGAAGGCGTGCATGCCGGAATCAAGGCAATTCGCCGTAGACTTTCAACAGCGGACAGGCTCCGCATTCTCGAAATCGGCGCCGGTACAGGCGGCACAACGGCACGTGTGCTGGAAAAAACCCAAAATAATCGCGACATCCTGGACTTCTGGTATACGGATTTGTCCCCCAAGTTTGTGGACCACGGCCGGCGTACTTATGGCAACCGTTACGACTTTCTTCGCTTCGCCGTTCTGGATATCGAACGCTCGCCTGCTGATCAGGCATTCGAGGAGCGAAGCTTCGACATCGTGCTTGGATCAAACGTGCTGCACGCTACTACCGACGTGGCAAATGCTGTGAAGCACGCCACGGCTCTGATGAAACCCGGCGGGCTCCTGATCCTGAACGAGGCGACAGCAGTGCGCGATTTCTCAACTCTAACCTTCGGACTGACGGACGGCTGGTGGTTGTATCAGGACATTCAGCGGAGGCTGCCGAACTCGCCGCTACTAGATTTGCGGCACTGGAGAGATATTCTCGGCACTGCCGGCATTATTAAGTTCCGGGCGTTCCCGCATGGCGTCTCCGGACGTCCACAATCAGTTATCATTGGCGAACTCGACGAAGCAGTTGAGGAGATCAAAAGCGGCGCAACTCCGACGCGGACGATTCATGAAGGACCTAGAAATGGCGGGGCATCGCCTGCCGCCGTTCACTCGATGACGCACTCATCCATCGAGCGTGTCATCGAAACTCAGCTCGCCACGGCTCTGAATTTGTCCCCTGCCGATATTCGGTGCGACAAGCCCTTCGTCGAGTATGGCGTGGACTCGATCATCGGAATCGATTTGATAAATGAGGTAAACAATCGCTTGGGAACGGATCTCAAAACCACTGTCCTATTCGATTACTGCACGATACGCGACCTGGCGAGATATATCTCTTCCGAATATGCGAGCATCACGGCGGCACGATGTGAGGCCAATGTCGAGTCCGAACCAAAGGACGAGAGGTCGTTGCGAGGAGTTCTTGAAGGCCTGGCTGCCGGCAAACTCAGTGCTGACCGCGCTCTCTCCATGACCAGATTGCGTCGCGAGGAACTGGCGCAGGTGTCTCATGAACTTTAACCTGAGAAGTGTTTATGAGCTCGTTCAGCGCCGGGAACTCAGCGTTGCCGGTGCGGAAAAACTGATTTCTGACTTCACGCGCGAATCAGGAGTGAGGGTGGAAATCTCGGAAGAGTCTGTAGATTCGTCGAGAATCGCTGACCGCGGGGCGATCGCCATAACTGGAATGGCCGGCAGATTCCCCGAGGCTCCCGACGTTAATACTTTCTGGACCAATCTGGCTGCGGGACGTAGCGCCGGCACCGAGCCACCTCTTACCCGATGGGGTGCCGAACAAAGAAATGAACTGGATACGCACAGAGGGTGTTTCCTCGAAAACGTTGATGAGTTCGACCCGTTGTTTTTTGGCTTATCGGGAAAGGATGCCGAATTTGCCGACCCTCAACAGCGCCTGTTCCTTCAGGAAGCCTGGAAGGCGTTTGAAGATGCCGGCTATTCAGAGCGCACTCTAAATAACAGCCGTTGCGGTGTGTTTGTTGGTGTCGGACCTAGTGACTACACGCACCGGATGATCGCCGAAGGTGTTTCGCCCGATCCGCGAGCATTCATTGGTAACGCCTCTTCGATCCTGGCCTCGAGGATTTCTTACATCCTGAATTTGAAGGGGCCAAGCATCGCTATTGACACAGCATGCTCCTCGTCTTTAGTCGCGGTTCATCTTGCGTGTCAAAGCATCCTGACACACGAATCGGATTTGGCGCTGGCGGGCGGCGTGTTTATCTCTACGTCAGCAGGCTTCCACGTCCTTACGAGCATGGCGGGCATGCTTTCGCCTGACGGAAAGTGCAAAGCATTTGACGACTCGGCGGATGGCTTTGTTCCCGGTGAGGCCGTTGCGGCAGTAGTGCTCAAGAGGTTGGAGAACGCGCTCGCAGACGGTGATCATATCTACGGTGTCGTCAGAGGGTCGGGTGTCAATCAGGATGGTAAAACCAACGGCATCACGGCGCCCAGCAGCATGTCGCAAAGCGAGTTGGAACGCGCCGTATATGATCGGTCGGGCATCGATCCGGCGACCGTTACCTATGTAGAAACGCATGGGACGGGAACGAAACTGGGCGATCCAGTAGAGTTCGAAGCCCTGACAAACGCTTTTCGCAAGTACACCGATAAACAGCAGTATTGCGCAATCGGCTCGGTCAAGACAAACATCGGTCACTGCTCGACGGCGGCGGGAATTACCGGCCTCATAAAGGTTCTCCTGTGTTTGAAAAACCGGCAGCTCCCGCCTTCCTTGAATTTCGAACGCCCCAATGCATTAATTCGTTTCGGCGGAAGCCCTTTTTACGTCAACACACGACTTTCTGATTGGGAGCCGAATGGGCATGGCCCCCGGCGCGCCGCGGTCAGCTCTTTCGGCCTGAGCGGGACAAACGCGCATCTTATAGTCGAACAGGCTCCCCCTCGCTACGAGCGCGCTACCGCCTCTACGGTTCCATATCAGATCGTCGCCATCTCAGCGAAGACGCAAGAAGCGTTTCAACTGCGAGTCCGCGAACTTCGGCAGTTTCTCGAGGGCGAAGCTGACGAAGACTTTGCCGACATCTGCTACACGCTGAATACGGGCCGCGCCCATTTCGCATATCGGGCTGCGATCATCGCGCGTGATCGTCATGACCTTCTTTCAAAATTGAATGCCCTCGAGCGGGATGGCCGCGCTCCTGATTGCATCATTCGCCTGAGGCAGGACATGGACGAACCCGATGAGCAGAAAATCGGGCGTCTCGAATCGCTGATCAGCATGCTGCGTAGTAACTCCAGCGCGGATGACAACGAATGCCACGATCGCCTGGTCGCCCTGGCCGATTACTACGTCAGCATGTATGAAATCGACTGGGACGTGCTGTACGCCGGCCAGCATCGCTGGCGCGTTTCGCTGCCGACCTATCCTTTTAATCGCGAGCGTTACTGGCTCCCTCGGGCCCGAAAATCCACCCTGGCGCAGCCTACTCGAGACCAACCGACATCGGGCCCGTATTACTATTTGCGGCATTGGGAAAAGAAACCCATCCAGGCAAATTCCGCAATATCTGTGGCGCCCCCGCACATCATTGTTTTCGAAGAGGGTTCCGATATTGCTAGCGAATTGGAACACAAGATCTCCGCGGCAGGGCTTCGAATATCTACGATCGTCGTGCGACCCGGCGGAAGCTATCGAGAAGATCCAGCGGCTCGTTCCTACACTGTGAGCCCGACCTCGCGATCCGACTATGAAGCACTATTGGCGTCGCTCGAACGGCGCGGCGTTTCGAAGATATGCATCGTACACTGCTGGCGACTGAACAACCTGCCGGAATTGCAGGAACGTGAGCGTGCTCTTGATCTCGGTGTCCGCTCGATTGCGGCGCTCGCTCAGGCCGCTCTTTCTCAAAAAAGCCCAGCCACGGTCTTTTTCTTGAACCCGGCCGTCGGCGACAACTCATTGCCTCAAGATGCAGCTGTCTCCGGATTCTCAGCATCGTTGCCGATGCTCAATCCCGCCATGCGAGTGGTAACCGTCTGTCTGGAGTCTGACACTGAGAATTCAAAAGCTGCCGATGTAATTCTCTCTGAGTTGCTGTTTAATACGTCTCCTGGCCTGGATGAAATCCGGCACACGGCTACCGATCGGTTCGTGCGTGCGATCTTACCGCTCAACACCGAATCGGCGCCTTCGCAATTACCCATTCGCTCGGCCGGTGTCTATCTGATAACCGGCGGTTGTGGGCCACTGGGTTCGATCTTTGCAAAATATCTGGCGCGCCGCTACGCAGGAAAGCTGATTCTGACCGGCAGAAAACAATCCGATACGACTCGCGCCTTGATATCCGAAATCGCAGCGCTTGGCAGTGAAGCTCTTTTCCTATCTGCCGATGTATGTGACGAGCCGCGCATGCGCGAGGTGATCGCGATCGTAAAGGCGAGGTACGGACGTCTGGATGGCGTTATCCACGCGGCAGGTAGTCTTAACGGAAAGCCCCTGAATGCAAAGAATCTCGCTGACTTTAACGCAGTGCTGTTACCCAAGATTCGCGGCACGTTGCTCCTGGACTCGCTGACCAGCGATGAAAATCTCGCCTTCTTCGCCGTGTTTTCCTCTGTTGCGAGCGTACTGGGCGATTTTGGCCAGTGCGACTACGCTGTCGCCAGCCGCTTCCTCGACGCTTTCGCCGCGGAAAGAGAGCGGCTTCGGATTGCAGGGGCTCGTAGCGGAAAAACAGTTTCGATCGGTTGGCCTTTGTGGGAGGCCGGTCAAACGCATTTTCCTGATGGCGGCGACCGCCTATACCTGAAGACCACGGGTCTTGAGTATCTTACGGAGGCCAAGGGTATTGAGGCGTTCGAGTACGCACTTTCGAGCCGCGAGCCGCATGTCCTGGTACTCGATGGCGAGCGGGAGCGCATCGAGCATCTCTTTAATCCCAGGAGCCCAGCGATGCCTGCCGCAATCGACAAAACAGCGGTTTCGGGTGCGGCGAAGCCTCTGGCTACGGGAAAGTTGCCGGCCAGCTCAACTTCAGAAGCGGTTGAAAACCGGCTTCGCGAGCTCTTCTCAAAAGCCCTCCGCATCGACGCGACGCGCCTGGATGGCGATACGAACTTCAGCGAGTTCGGAGTCGATTCGATCGCCGTAAAAGACCTCACGGACAGATTGAATCATGAGTTCGGCCTTGATTTGACGCCCACAGTTTTTTTTGCCAACAGCACGCTCTCGAAGCTTAGCCGGTATTTGAGCGAGCACTGTTCTATGCCTGTTGTCCAGCAAACAGTGGTCAGCCGCGATGTCGAGCAAGTGCCTATTAATAGGATGCCTCCGGTTCCCGAACACATTCGAGCTTCCGATATCGGAAACAAACTGGTCGCGGTCGTTGGTGCTGGCGCACGTCTCCCGCAGTCGCACAACCTGGATGAGTTCTGGCGGCACCTCGTCCACAAAAAGGATCTGATCACGGAAGTGCCTCCCGACCGTTGGAACTGGCAAGACATTGATCGACGGGAGAATGGTCAGGCCAGAAGGTCCGTACCGCACTGGGGCGGATTCATGGACGACATCGATAAGTTTGATGCCACGTTCTTTCACATCTCACCGCGCGAAGCGGCCTTCATGGATCCCCAGCATCGGCTTGTGCTGGAGACGGCATGGAAGACCCTCGAAGATGCCGGTTATCGCCCTTCGAGTCTAGCGGGCCGTCGTGTCGGAGTGTTTGTCGGCGCCCAATTTAACGAGTACATGGCCCTGATCGGCGATGCCGGAGAGGCGCGCGCACAGGCTGCGCTTGGCAGTACGCATACCATGCTTGCCAATCGTGTATCCTACTTCCTCGATTTCCGTGGGCCCAGCGAAGTCATCGATACGGCGTGTTCAAGCGCGCTCATCGCGATACATCGTGCTGTTCGGTCGATCCAAGCAGGAGAATGCGAGTTAGCCCTGGCAGGCGGCGTGAGCTTAATGCTTTCTCCCAATACGGTCGAGCTGGCGAACGAGCTTGGGATGTTGTCGAGCGATGGCCGCTGCAAGGCCTTTGACCGGCGGGCGAACGGATATGTAAAAGGCGAGGGCGTCGGTGCTGTGCTGTTGAAGCCGCTCGATCGTGCGATCGCCGATGGTGATCATATTTATGCGGTGATCCGCGGCAGTGCGGAGAATCACGGCGGCAAGGCAAACTCCCTGACGGCGCCCAATCCCGAGGCGCAAACCGACCTGCTGATTGACGCGTACAAGAATGCCGGCATCGATCCTGGCGCAGTGACTTATATCGAGGCGCACGGGACCGGAACCGAACTGGGAGATCCCATCGAAATTGCAGCGCTCGCCGAGGCGTTCCGCCGCTTGCGGCAGGACAATGGCGGAGAGCCTCTGCCTCCGGCCACGTGTGGCATCGGTTCGGTGAAAACCAACGTTGGGCATTTGGAGCCCGCCGCCGGTATCGCCAGCGTGATGAAAGTGTTGCTCGCGCTGCGCCATCGCACACTGCCCGCGACACTTCATGTCGAGGAGGTTAATCCTTACCTCCGGCTCGAAACGACGCCATTTTATCTTGTTACAAAGACCAAAGTCTGGAACTCTTCGACACCCAGATGCGCGGGCATCAGTTCGTTTGGATTTGGCGGCTCAAACGCTCACGTCATCCTGGAGGAGCATTTCGACGAACGCCAGCCGACTGCGGCGGTTTCCGAAGAGCCTCAGCTCATCCTGCTTTCCGCGAAAGACGACGACCGCCTGCGCGAATACTCCCACGCACTCCTCTCCTGGGTGGCCGCTGGGATCGAGCATGGCGACCAGATTCGGCTCGAAGATGTCGCGTTCACTTTACAAGTGGGCCGCGAGCCGATGGAAGAACGGCTTGCGATTATTGCCGATTCTTTCGAGGATCTGCAGCGGAAACTCGATGCATCCTTAGGCGCGAAGCCGCCCGAAAGGACCTTTAGAGGATCTGCGAAACCGCACCACAGCGGATTGGCCTTGCTCGACGACTCGCCTGAAGCCGCAGAATTCATCCGGGCGACAGTTGCCAATCGACGGCTCGACCGCTTGGCCGGTTTTTGGGTCCGCGGCATGGAAATCGATTGGAGCACGCTCTACCCGCACGGAGCTCGCAGGCGCGTTTCGCTTCCGACATACCCGTTCGCACGCCAGCGGCATTGGATCAGTCGAAAACCGCTCGCGGCAGCGACGAGTCGCAACATCACCTCAGATACTGGCAGACGGTCGGAAGGCGACGTGGACTCTCAGGCTGCGGCTTCCCGACTCGTCGGGATGAATAGTTTGAGCGCGACTTGTGAGACATCAAAGCTTGAACCCGAGACAGCGGTCGCAACAGTCTACAATGATCGACCGGCAAATTTATCGCAGAGCGTGACTGCTATCAAGGACAAGTTGCGATCGATGCTCGCAGCAGCCCTCTACATGGAGTCCTCCCTGATCGACGATTCGACGAGCTTTTCAGAGCTGGGCCTGGATTCGATTCTTGCCGTAGAGCTTGTCGAACAACTCAACAACGAATTTGGGACCAAGTTCAAAGCAACCCGTTTGTATGACTACTCCAACCTGAACGAACTGAGTACAT
>JAFAQG010000496.1 GCA_019246575.1 Acidobacteriaceae bacterium | reverse complement strand
GGTCACCGTCTTCGGACGAAAATCTACGTCGCTTGGCTGGACACGACCTTACGCCTGGAAGCGAAAGGCCGGAAGCTGGACCTGGAGCCGACAGCCGACGGGATTCGAGCGAATTTTGTCGAGCCAAATGGCGACGTCTCACACAAGAGCGTGCATCTGAATACCGATCCCGCAGAGTTGATACGCGATTGGCTCGGCTGATGCGAATGCGACCATCAGGCACACGCTCCACACGAACATGAAGCCAAAGAACACAATTTGCGTGTGGTTCGACAAAGACGCGCAGGAGGCGGCGCGGTTCTACGCGGCGACCTTTCCGGACAGTGAAGTAACCGCTGTTCACGAGGCCCCCGCGGATTATCCTGGCGGTAAAAAAGGCGATGTGCTGACAGTGGAGTTCACGGTCCTAGGCATTCCCTGCCTGGGTCTGAACGGCGGTCCGCGGTTCAGACATAGCGAGGCCTTTTCCTTCCAGATCGCGACGGACAATCAGGAAGAGACGGACCGTTACTGGAACGCGATCGTCGGCAACGGGGGGACCGAAATGCAGTGCGGGTGGTGCAAGGACCGATGGGGTCTGTGCTGGCAGATTACCCCGCGCGCGCTAACGAATGCGCTTGCGGCTGGTGGGCCTGAGGCCAGGCGTGCCTTCGAAGCGATGATGACGATGAAGAAGATCGACATCGCTGCGATCGAGGCAGCGCGACAAGGCTGACGTGAATGCGCCGCCACGTGCTTCACGGTCGTGGGGATCCGAGTCTTTACCCGGGTAAGTGTCACGGCGGCGCTGCTCGTGTCTCTCATCTTGGATCATTTCGGGTTATTGGGCTTCAAAGTGCACCCGGCGACTTGGCCTAGAATGGCTGGCTGCGCGTGATGATTTCGGGACTATGGATGACTCAAAAGTTCTGAGAATCGACAAGTGGCTCTGGGCCGCGCGATTCTTCAAGACGCGGGCACTCGCTGCGCGGGCATGCGAGCTCGGCAGAATTGAATGCAACCGACAGCACGCCAAGGCATCGCGCCAAGTGCATGTTGGCGACGTGCTCGAAGTCAGAAGCGACGGCGGAGATTTCGAGATCGAGGTTCTTGCCCTGAGTGCCATGCGAGGGCCGGCGGCAGTTGCTCAGACACTCTATCGTGAATCGGAACAAAGCCGCGAACGGAGGATGAAGCTGGCGCAAGAGCGAAAAGCGATGCCGCATTTCGAAGCCTTTCGCGGGGGCAGACCGTCGAAACGTGACCGCCGAGAACTTTCCCAGCTTCGGAATAGGATTTGAGCGCGAAATGGATTATGTGTGCTCACCCGGCGCGCAACGATTCGAGCAGGCGTGATAGGAGGGTTGGGTGCTGGATACGGGTCATCGCTTCGCTTGTTACGATTGTTTCTGATCCCCTGAATGGCTCTGCGCTTCTACAACACTCTTACGCAAGAGGTTCAAGAGTTCCGTCCGCTGGTCGACAATACCGTGCGGATGTACACGTGCGGGCCGACAGTTTATAACTTCGTACACATCGGAAACTTCCGCACGTTCACATTTGAAGACATTCTGCGCCGATGGCTGCTGTACCGCGGATATGAACTCAATCAGGTGATGAATATCACCGACGTGGATGACAAGATCATCATCAACGCGGCGAAGGAGGGGAAGTCCATTGAGGACTACACAGCCGTATACACGAAAGCGTTTTTCGAGGACGCTGCGGCGCTGCGATTGCAGGCTCCAGAGCACATTTCAAAAGCGACGAAACACATCCCGGCAATGGTAAAGGCGATTGAGCAGCTGTCGGCAAATGGGTGTACTTATACGAGCGATGGATCTACATACTTCCGCATTTCGGCGTTTCCCGGATACGGCAAGCTGTCGCACAAAGATTTCAGCGGAATGCGGGCGGGGGTGCGCATCGACGCAGACGAATACGAGAAGGACGACGCGCGAGATTTTGTCCTTTGGAAAGCGCGGAAAGGCTCTGAACCGTACTGGGAGACTGCGCTCGGCGATGGGCGGCCAGGCTGGCACATCGAATGCTCCGCGATGGCAATGAATTATTTAGGCGAGACGTTGGATATCCACGCGGGCGGCGTCGACCTGATTTTTCCGCATCACGAGAATGAGATCGCGCAATCGGAGGCGATCACAGGCAAGACTTTTTCGCGCTTCTGGCTGCATTCGGAGCACTTGCACATTGAGGCGCAGAAGATGTCGAAATCGTTGGGCAATTTCTACACCTTGCGCGACCTGCTCGAGCTGGGATATCAGCCTGAAACGATCCGTTATTTACTGGCGTCCGTGCCATATCGGAAAAAGCTGAACTTTACATTCGATGGCCTGAAGGCAGCAGCACATTCGATCGACAGGTTGCGCGATTTCGAGCTGCGGCTCGCGACGTCAAAACTGCGCTCAGGAGTGAATGAAGAACTCAGCAGGCGGTCGCAGGAAGCGATTCGCCGGTTCGAGGAAAGCATGGATGACGACTTGAATACGGCTGAGGCGCTTGGGGCGGTGTTCGAATACGTGCGGGCCATGAATACGGCGCTTGATGAAAACGAATTTCAGGAAGAGAACCGCTGGGAGTCGGCACGTGTGCTTGAGGTGTTTGACAGGGTCTTCGATGTGCTGAAGGCTAGCGTCGCCAAGGGTGAGCTACTCGAAGCGGATATCGAACGATTGATACAGGAGCGGAGGGAGGCGAAGAGAAGCCGCAATTTCAAGCGAGCGGACGAAATTCGTGCCACACTGCTGGACAAGGGTATTGCGGTCGAGGATACGAAAGACGGTGTCCGCTGGAAGAGGAAATGAAATTCGAATCACAAGTGGTGCATGCCGGGGATCGCAAACGATCGAAGTGTGGGCCGGTGCCATCCACTACGCCGATCCATTTAGGAACTACATTTTTCTATGAGTCGGCCGAGAAACTGGATCGGATTTTCGGGCAGGAAGAGGAAGGTTTCAGTTACGCGCGGTATGCCAATCCGACGAACGAAGCACTGGAGGAGCTGACAACAGTACTTGAAGGCGGGCACCGTTCGCTCGCGACCGCATCGGGTATGGCCGCACTGCAAATCGCAGTGCAAGCCGCTTTGCTCGACGGGCCACACTCGATTGTGACCTCCAACGCGATCTATGGCGCAACCGTGAGGATGTTCGATCAACTGTTTTCGCCATTCGAAGTCGAGATTGCATATGTCGATATTTGCGATCTGACGGCCGTCGAAAGGGCGATCACGAGCAAGAAGCCAGGTTGTGTATTCACCGAGAGCGTTTCGAATCCGTTGCTGCGCGTCGCGAAGCTCGACAAGATCGCAGAGCTCTCGCGAGCGGCGGGTGCGGCGCTGATTGTGGATAACACGTTTGCAACGCCGATGCTAGTACGGCCACTCGATTGGGGCGCAAACATTGTTGTACACAGCGCCACTAAGTATCTCGCCGGGCACGGCGACGTGTTAGGTGGGATCGTGGTGTGCGACGAGCAGCACGGAGAGGCAGTGCGCACGCTGTCGCGGATTGTTGGCCCCGTGCTCGGGCCTTTCGAGAGTTATCTTACGATGCGGGGAATCAAAACCCTCGCGTTGCGGTATGAGCGGCAGTGCCAAAATGCGAAGGCGGTTTCCGAGTGGCTCGCGGGACACCCGTGCGTGGACCGCGTTTATTATTGCGCGGACCCGAACCATCCAGATGCCGCAGCAGTCCGGGAATTCTTTGCGCCGGGCCTGTTCGGAGCGGTTCTGAGCTTCGAAATCAAAGGCGCTACCAGGGCGTCGGTACTGGAGTTTATGAACCGGCTGAAGATGATTGTGCCGGGCACATCGCTCGGGGACGTGCATACACTTCTGCTTTATCCTGCTATGTCGTCGCATCGAGATATCTCGCCGCGGATGCGGGAGCGCATGGGCATTCGTGAGAATCTGGTTCGAGTCGCTGTGGGGATCGAAGCCGTGGACGATATCATCGGGGATCTCGAGCAAGCGTTGGGCACCGCATGATCGAGCGTTAGGGTTCGCTTCGTGTTTGCGCATCAAAGAAAACGAATTCAGTTATTGTTCGCGATCGCGGACGCGCTGCTCACGCTTGCGGCCTTCGAAGCCGCATATTACACGCGCATGGAGCTAAAGTTCGACCGCGTATTCTTCCTGCATACACAGCCGCACATTTTGCTTGCACTCGTCTGCATGGTGGTATGGGTGGCGCTGGGTTCGCAGCAGCGATTCTATGAATACCTGGATTCCGCAACCCCGCGAAGAATGTTGGCGCAAACGCTGCGACAGTGCGTCTTCGGGACGGTGTTGGTCATCATTTTCCAATACCTGCTGCGCCTGGATCCGCCGCTCAGCCGGAGCTTTCTGTCGCTGTTCCTCGCGTTCGACCTGATTTTGCTTGTAGTATTCCGCTGGCAGTCGCGAAGACTGATCGGGGCGTTTGTGCGCGGTTTCGGCAAGCCGTATCACATTGTGATCGTTGGACCACCTGAGAAGACCAACAAGCTCGAACGGCGGCTCTGCGATCGTTCTCCGTTCCGAATTTACG
>JAFAQG010000487.1 GCA_019246575.1 Acidobacteriaceae bacterium | reverse complement strand
GCCCTGCCAAGTCGCGATCAGCTACGACGGCAAGCTCACCGGCAACGAAGATTCGCCTGTTTATGGCATCAAATTCGCCGCACTGCATCCCGACTTCGGCTATCTTCTTTATCCTTCCCGTTGGTTCCCCGTTTCCGGCTATACGGTAAACCGCTTTGCGGCAGACCTGAACATTACAACGCCGTCTGAATATCGCGTCATCGCCAGCGGCGATATGAAGACGGACCGCGCAAGCAACAACCGGACGCTCTATTCATTCCATTACGAAAAGGCAAGTTTTCCGGGCAGCATCGCCGTCGCAAAAGCCGATCCCGCTCGCGTCTCGTCTCAGGGGATCACGACTCAGGTCTACTTCCGCGATCAGCAGGCCGCGTCCGCTCAGGCATATGGTGACGAAACAGGCAAGATCATGACGTTCTTAACGTCTGAATACGGCCTTGCTCCACAAGCAAATCTGGCACTGGTCGAGACCGAGGCAGGCGCAGTAAACGGATACGCCGCTCCCGGTATCATTTTTCTTGCGCCGGGATCGATCAGTAATCCCGTGAACACGCGTGTGCTCGCGAATCAGCTCTCTCGTCAGTGGTGGGGCGTGCTGGTTTCGCCGGCAAACCGGAACCATCTGTGGCTTCAGAACGGCCCGGCGCGCTTTTCCGAGCTTCTTTACACGGAGCACACGGCGGGTCCCGGTGCTATGGAATCGGAAGTTAACTCGACCTACATCGAGGCGTTGACCGTGAAGGATCCCCCCGTCTTACAGGCTGCGCGCCTCGAAGACTATTCGCCCGAATATTGGGCTCTGACGGCAGCGAAAGGGGCGGGTATCCTCAACATGCTCCGGAGCGTGGTCGGGGATGCAGATTTCAAGAAAGGTCTGCACGCGTTTATTGATAAATACAGCTGGCAATCGGCAAATAGCGAAGACTTTCGCAAGGCCATGGAACAGGCATCGGGTCAGGATCTTCGGTACTTCTTCATCCAGTGGCTGGAATCGAGCGGCTCGCCTGAATTCAAAGTCGAGTACACGATTTTGCGTACGCAGCAGGGATTCCGCGTGGTGGGCAAGATCAACCAGGACCTCGACACTTTCCGCATGCCCGTTGATCTGAAGATCGAAACCGAGGGCAACCCCGAGATGAAGAGAGTGGAAGTTACGGGCACCTCTACGGAGTTCAGCCTGGACACCTTCGGCAAACCCCGCAAGCTAACTGTCGACCCAAACCACGTGCTGCTACGTCTCGATCCGAGTATTCAGGTGCAGGTCGCGATCAAGCGTGGCGATCAATTCACCCAAATCAACGACTACGCGAATGCCCTGCGCGAATACCAGAAGGCGCTCGAGGTAAATAAGAACAGCTCACTCGCCCATTACCGAATCGGTGAGCTGTTTTTCAAGCAGAATAACTTCCAATCGGCAGCCAATGAATTTCGCGCGGCCATCAACGGCGACCTCGAACCGAAATGGACCGAAGTATGGTCCCACGTCAATTTAGGAAAAATTTTCGATGTATCCGGACAGCGTGACCGGGCAGTGAACGAATACAAACTCGCGATTCGGACGCATGATAATACTGCAGGCGCGCAGGCAGAGGCCGCCCGGTACTCTACGAAGCCGTACGAGCAGAAAAACTCCGAAACGTAATCGGTCGAGAGTGTTTCACCGATATGGTTGCCTTTGCGCGGGCTGTAAGCCTGAGCGCTGAGGAATACGAAGAAATCCTAGACTGTTTCGTATCAAATAGTTTGTACGGGTTGCCGATTTCAAAGCACTAGTACTTAGGTGCTCATTTCTTGCGTATTCCAATGTTCATGGCAACTGCCGGTCCACGAATTAGGTGATACGCTGAAGGTGCCCGGGAAAGGGGAGATTTTGGACGAAAGGCTGAAGGAGCTAATGCAGGAGCTTGGTAATGCGATCAATGAATCGCTGTCCGACTCCGACCGCATCGCGGGCGCAATCGGCGAGATCAAGCGCGCAGGCTACGACGTCTTTTTGGTGCTCGAAGCAACCATCGGTTTTAATAAGCGTGAAGGTTCGGACGAAGAATCCGATACGGAAGACGCTGCAGTCAGTACAGAAACCGCGGTACATCACGAGTCTACGGGTAAGATCCGGCTTACGTCGCAGGACCAGAAATTCCTGAAGGCTCTGAAAATCTCCATCGAAGAAGATCAGAAGTAACGTTTCGGGTTTGCGTCCCGGTAAACTTGATACGTTTCAGATACGGCTCTATCCCATGTGTAGAGCCTTGCGCGCTCACGGCCCCGCCTCGAAAGTGTTTCGCGTAGATCCGGATCCTTCATGAGCCGGGCGAGTGCGGCCGCGATCTCGTCCGTGTTTTCGGGATTCACGAAAACTGCTGCGTCGCCCGCGATCTCCGCCATTGCTGAAGGCATCGATGTGGAAGACGAACGGCTCGAAGTCACCACCGGTACCCCGTGCGCCATCGCGTCCAGCACTGGAATACCGAAGCCCTCGTCGAGCGAGGGAAACGCAAAAATCGACGCCGTTGCATACAGCCGGTCGAGTTCCGAACGCGGCAGATATCCCGGCATCGTAATCCGCTCGCGCGCAGGGCTTCTCGCAATTCGTTCGATGATCTGATCAGCCCCGTAGCCGTGCGTCGAGCCGGCGAGCACAAGCCGCCAATCCGACGGGATCCGCTCGAACGCCTCCACTAAGCGCGACACGTTCTTACGAATCTGAAGCGCTCCTACAAACAGCACAGTATTCTCACGGCTCGCTTCAAACGAATGGTCCGGCGGATTAACTCCGTGGTACACGACGCGGATTCGCGAACGGTCGAATTGAAGGAGATCAGCGACCAGGTCGGCCGTAAACTGCGAGACAGCGATGATCCGGTCCGAGTTTGCCGCCGCGCGGCGCGCCTGCGCCGTGAATCTTTTTCGAAACTCGGCTGACGAATACTGCCCGGTCATCACAAAGAGATCGTGAAAAGTCGAGACCACGGCGCGGGTCGGACGGCTATCGACACGCTGATTTAGGGCATGAAAGACATCGGCCCGGAAGGTGGGGATGGCAGGCAGCAGTAATCTTCGCCGAACGGTTGTGTCAGCGGCTCTCGGTGCCCGTGTCCATTGCTTGGGCCTATAGCAGTGTAGGAACTGTTCGCGCGGAAATTTTTCTGCGAGGCCGGCCATCAGCTCACGCGAATAAATCGCGATACCCGAGGCATGTGGGTCAACACTATACGTCGCATCGAGCGCAATGCGCACGACCCCAGTCTTACAAACCGTACTCTTTCAGTTTCCGGTAGAGGGTAGTCCGCCCGATTTCGAGCATTGCCGCTGCCAGAGTGCGGTCGCCTTTCGTCACCTCAAGCGCGTGGAGAATGGCGCGCTTCTCAACTTCTGCCAAAGGTAGGATCTGCTGTTGTGCGGCGTCGGATAAAGTCGGCGATACGGGAGAACCCGAAATCGGCATCGGGCTGAGATGCTGATGCGCGACGCGTTCCAGTGAGCGATTTGCGACTGCGGACGGGAGATCGGCGGTCGAGATCCATTGGCCGGAGTTCATCGCCACCATCTGCTGCACCGTATGTTCCAGCTGGCGCACGTTGCCCGGCCAATCGTAGTGGATCAGCGCCTCCATCGTGTCGCTCGGCACCTTGTGCCCGTTGCCGTAACGATCCAGGAAATGCGAGATCAGCAGCGGAATATCGTCTTTCCGCTCCCGAAGAGGCGGAAGGCGCAGCTTCATCACATTGAGCCGATAGTAGAGGTCTTCGCGGAAGCGACCCTGCTCAACCTCTGCTGCAAGGTTGCGATTCGTCGCGGCGATCACGCGGAAGTTCGAACTGCGCTGCGCAAGACCCCCCACCGCCCGAAATTCCTTCTGTTGGAGAACGCGAAGGAGCTTCTGCTGCATGTCGAGCGGCAGCTCTCCGATCTCATCGAAGAATGCCGTGCCTCCATTCGCCGCATCGAGTAATCCGAGCTTCTGAACATGCGCGCCGGTAAATGCCCCCTTGGCGTAGCCGAAGAGCTCGCTTTCCATCAGCGGCCCGACCAGAGAGGAGCAATCGACCACCACAAACGGTCCGCGGCCCTCGAGGTTATGAATCGCTCGTGCGATAACCTCTTTACCTGTTCCGGTTTCGCCGAGGATCAGAACCGGGAATCGCGATTTCGCCATCCGCGTAACGAGCCGAGCGACCTGCTTCATGGCAGGCGAGTTGCCGACGAGCGTCGAGAGTGGCGATTGTTGAGCAGGCTGAGGGGTCACAGCGCAGAGAAAGACTCGTTCTGTGAACGTAGTGCCCGATCAGAACCAGAAATCTCGCAGGCCTGCGCCTAAATCATCTTTCACCCTGCGTTTGCTCTTGAGCTGCGGGGACTGACTGGCCCTGCTCCGACGCTACCGGCGGATTTGCGGCGGGCGGAATGATCGTTTCGTCCACTCGAACGACGAACACGCTTTTTCCTTCCCGCGCGATCACTTTCGCGAGCTCCCGTGCCGCTGCCATCGATGGCTCCTTGCCCACAAGAACACGCCAGAGTGGAACTGCGCCTTGCTTCAAGACAATTCGCGCAGCTCCGAATCGTTCCTCGTACGAGGCACGCAGGCGTTCCGCGTTAGCCTGGACCGAAAAGGCGCCTACCTGTACGGCATAGAAATCATTCGACGGAATATCGGCCGGTGCGGCGATGACTTCCAATCGCACGCGTCCAACGCCCGGACCGAGCAGGTCGATGTGCCGAGCCGCGGCTTTCGACAGATCGAGGATTCTGCCCGCCACGAATGGTCCCCGATCGATGATGCGCACGTTCACGGTCTTCCGGTTCTCGACATTCGTCACCTTTAGCCAGGTATTGAACGGCATCACGCGATGTGCGGCGACAAGAGTCTCCATATCGTAGATCTCGCCGTCAGCGGCAGGCCGGCCATGGTAGGGAACGCCGTACCAGCTGGCAATACCCTCCTCTGTGTATCCGATGGCAACGGCCGGAACTGTCCCGCGGCGCTGACTCGATGCAGTGGATGAAGGCCGAGGAGCAGAGGGAACCCTCGCGTGCTGATGCTTTCGACCGCAAGATGAAACAATCGCGATTCCGCAGAGAATCGCAAGGAAGCATATATTCGAGAAACGATGTGGAACCGCTCGACTCTCGCGCCGCTGTTGAATATCGACTTCGCCCCGTTCGTTCCTCATTGCGACGGCTACTCGATCCCATCCTTTCAGACGGAAACCCTCTCCCGAAGGTTAAAACAAATTCTAAATTTACGTTTCGAGGGTCACGGAGAGCATCGAAGACGTCCATCGCAGACCCTCGTTACATTTTTTTCTTGACTTCTCTTGCGAAGAACCTTATATATGAATCACACTGCGATCTGTACAAGATTGCAAATCTACGTTAGGGAGAATCGTTACGATGAAGAACGCAACCAAGAAAAAGGCGAGTGCTTCGAAAGGAACGAAGAAGGCGCCAGCCAAGAAGAAGAAGTAGCCGGAGCCGCGAAAGCGGCATCCAAAACTTAAATCTCTGCCCCCGATCTTTCGGGGGCATTTTTATTTTCCGGACACCTTTCTCAGTGTGAGAACCCGGAACACCTCCCCCATTCCGATCGCAATGCTCTTCCACTGTAAGCGCCATCGCTCGTCACCTGCTTCCCACCGTCTCGCCAGGTCGTGCTCCTTCCAAACAGAAAGTACCCACGAGGCGAGGGATTCCTCTGAGACGATCTCGAACGTATTTCGCACGGCTTCGTCCTTCAGATGAGAAAAATTTACGTGGGCGGTGATATCGCGCGTACCCGGATGAAGTAGCACCTCCGTGTCGCCAACATGCCGGTGGTAGCTCATCAGAGTTCCGCGTGGAAAGCGAACGAGTTCCCTTGCGCTGTATCCGTAATCGATGATGAGAACACTACCGCAGCGCAGAAAGGTGGCAATGCGCTCCAGCCAGGTCTCGATTCCGAAGTTCACTTCGAGTAACCCACCGGCCGGGATTGCCTCTCCATACTTATCGGCGTAGGCCAGCATGTCAGGTGAGACCTGCGGCCTCTCTTCGAATGCGAACGCTCCATCGCCCCACGTGACGACCAGCTCGCTCCAGCCATCCGATCCGCGTCGGAGCACGCGGACTGGAAGAGCGTCGAAGAACTCATTTGCGATTACAAGACCCGAACAGGATGCCGGCAATGGATCGCCGCGCCAGTCGCAGCCCAGGTATCTCCATTCAGGCAGGCTGTCGCGCAGTTCGCCACGCCCCGCACCGAGTTCGACGATCTGAAACCTTTCTTCACCGGCCCATGGTGCGACACGCGAGGCGAATGAGGCGACCAGCTGGCCGAATACCGGTTGAAGCTGCTCGGCAGTGTAGAAGTCCCCGAAAGTACCCAAGGGGTTCGAAGATTGGCGATAGTATCCGAGCCTTGGATGGTAAAGTGCAAGCTCCATGAAGCGGGCGAAGGAGATACACCTATCGCGCGAGACCTCCTCGCGAATGATCTCCTCCAGCTCGGCTGTGCCGGTCCCGCCCACGCCGCCATTATCGCCACACGATTCTGGCGATCGCCAAAAAAAGAGCACCAGCCGAAGCAGGTGCTCAAATCGTAATTGATTTCGATCGACGATTCGGTTTACGGCAGCGTGTACCGCAAATTGATCCAGATCATGTTCGTGTGGGCCTGCTTGGGTGTACCGCTGGCGACGGCCCACGGCTCGCGCCAGAGATACGAATATTGGTTGATGAGAGAAAGCGCGCCGTAGTTCGGGTTTTTCCAAAGCGTCTGCACCCAGTCGAGGGTGATCTCCTGAACGCACCGGTTTTGGGCCGGCGAAGCAGTGGCGCTGGCCGGGCTGAAACCATAGCCGGCGCGCGTGCCGTTTGCGTCGACGACGACGTCGCGTCCGATGTATGCGCCGCCATAGTAAGCGGCGAGGAGGCTATTAGGTGAGACCTGCGCTTCGAAGCCGTCCACAGTGGAGTAGCTGTGCACAGGCGAAACAGTGCCGTTCGTGCGAATAACAACATCGGGTCCCACACCGAAGATATAGCGGCCGCCTCCGTCGCTGAAAAATGCGTTCTCGATAAGGCGGATGTTCTTGAAGATTTCCAAATTCGAATTGATCGCGCCGCCGTAGCCGATTGCGGTATGCGAGCCGGGAACGGCGGATGCCGCAGCCGGCGCCTGGAGGTAGTCCTTGAACCCGCGAATCAGGCCCGCCGCCTCGACGTGCATCGTACGACCGCCGGGATGGCCCTCAATCGCGACCTTCGGAATGATATCGGGGAACAGATTGGGCACCCCCGTAGCGCTGCCGCCCGACTGAAACTGCGAGCCGAGCGAGGCGAGCGCGGCGGGCAACACCACGGTGCCTGCCCCGGCCCCTCCACCTATATATTGCTGCGGATTTTCGAACGATACGCCGAAGGCGACGTTCTCGTTCGGGTGCGCGATGAAGCGGAACTGCGGCTGACGACTCCATGTGAGACCCAGCTGATAGTTCGTGTCCATGTTCTGCGAGTAGAAGATATCGGACGGGATTGGCGACAGGCCCTTGCGGTTCGGCGTTAGGAAGGTCCAATCCTGTCCTCCTAGCATTTCGAAGCCATTCCTCTGAACGTCGACAAAATAATTTCGAAGCCGGAAACCGGCGGAATTGCTTGTGATCTGAAAACTCCCGGCATTATTGTTGAACAGGAAATCCGACTCGAGATAGCCAAGAACCTTCCAGCCCAGGAAATTCGAATCGACACGGAACCCCACGCGCGAGTTCTGGGCTGAGAAGCTCGTTTCGGCGATATGGCCGGCGGCGGCATTGCCGTAGGGAATGCCCGCGAAATTTGTGCCGATGCCGCTGCCCACGTTCGTCGTGCGGGTGAAGTATGTGGCGTCCATGAACCCGAGCGGTGTGAGAGTGGAGTTGCCAAGACGGATGCTCAACGGCGACGGCGTGGCAGTTGTTTCGTGTTGCACCGAACCGCCGCTTGGCGGGACCTGAGCAGTGCTTTTAGCCGGTACGAGCGGGGCCGCTCCGTTGCCGGTCGCTTCAACAGTTGGCACACTCTGCATTGCTCGTTCAAGGAGCGCCTTTTCCTGCTGAATGGAATTTTCCAGCTTCTTGATCTCGTCCTCCTGTTGCGCGATTCGTTCCTGCACGCGCTTCAACTGCTCCACGCTCGGCTGCGGCATTGCGCCCGGGCTCTCCGCTCCCACGTGAAACGGCAGCAGCGAGGCGCACATAAGATACAGAATCCTACTGGTGTTCATAAGCTCCCTTACGCTCGACTTTGTTCGGTGCACCATAGCGAACCTGAAACTCATGCAAACCTTACCCGAGGATCGTTACAGCGCGATTACAGGACTGTGACGGTCGAGGGATCGGGTACGCGGGGATGTATTCGGGGCGAGTCAACGGCCGCCCTCCGGGCAAATCGATAAGCATCGGAATCGGCCGCTAAACTATAAGAAATCAGCAATGTCCGAACGACCGTTCGTTCACCTTCACTGTCACAGCGACTACTCTTTACTCGATGGCGCGTGCGACATCAAGAAGTTAATGGCGATCGCCAAAGATCAGGCGATGCCCGCAATCGCTATGACGGATCACGGCAATCTTTTCGGAGCGGTTGAGTTCTACAACGAAGCGATTGCCAATGGCATTCAGCCGGTCATTGGGTGTGAGCTTTATGTCTCTCAGCAGGGACACAAGACTCGGTCGGAATCGGATCGTTATAACCATCTCCTTGTCCTGTGCGAAACCCAGGAAGGATACAAGAACCTCATTAAGCTTGTCTCGACCGGTTATCTCGAGGGGTTCTACTACAAACCGCGAATCGACAAAGATTTGCTCGCCCGGCATGCGAAAGGCTTGATCTGCACCTCTGCCTGCCTGCGCGGAGACATCAATGAGACAATCCTTGCCGGTCGCCGCGATGAGGCCCGGCGTCTCGCGCACGAGTACATAGACATCTTCGGGAAGGAGAATTTCTTCCTTGAGATGCAGGATCACGGGCTCGACCCCGACAAAATCGTGCTGCCGGAGATCCGAAAGCTCTCCTCGGAAACCGGCATCCCGCTGGTTGTGACAAACGATGCGCACTACTTGACGCGAGACGATGTGCGGGCACACGAAATTCTGTTGTGCATCCAGACCGGGAAGACGATGTCCGACACCAACCGGATGCGCTTTGCGACTCCGGATTTCTACCTGAAAACGCGGGCTGAGATGATGGCGCGCTTTGCCGAGGTGGAGGACGCGTTGGATCGGACCTGGGATATCGCTCAACGCTGCCATGTGAAGCTGGAGCAAGTCAAAGATCCGTTTCCCCGCTTCGAGGTGCCGGAACAACACACGCCGGACACGTATTTCGCATATATCGCTCGGCAGGGTTTCGAAAAGCGCCGGCCACACCTGGAAGCACTTCGAAGCCAGGGCCGTCTCAAATACGACTTTCCGGCTTACGTTGAGCGGCTCGAGCGCGAGATCCAAATGATCCGCCAGATGCAGTTCTCGAGCTACTTTCTGATCGTCTGGGATTTCATCCGATTCGCGAAACAGAACGGCATCCCCGTCGGCCCCGGTCGCGGATCCGCCGCCGGCAGCCTGGTCGGTTACGCAATGGAGATAACGGATATAGATCCGCTGCAATACGGGCTGCTGTTCGAGCGATTCTTAAATCCCGAGCGCATCAGCATGCCTGACATTGATATCGACTTCTGTACGAACCGTCGCGGCGAGGTCATCCAGTACGTCACTGAAAAGTACGGTCGCGATCGCGTCGCGCAGATCATCACCTTTGGAACCCTCGGCGCAAAGGCAGCTATCAAGGATGTTGGCCGCGTTCTGGACATGAGCTTTGCGGAAGTCGATCGGATCTCCAAATTGGTCCCAAGACAACTGAACATCAAGTTGGAACAGGCGCTTGAGGATCCGGAACTGAAGGCGCTCGCGAGCAAAGAGCCCCGCGTCAAAGAGGTACTCGAGGTGAGTATGAAGCTCGAGGGCGTGGCGCGCAACGCCGGGGTTCACGCGGCCGGCGTGGTCATCTCCTCCGAGCCGCTCAAAGAGATTGTGCCCTTATACGTCACGAATAAGCAGGAAATTGTGACGCAATACGACATGGGCGGTCTCGAAAAGCTCGGGCTGCTGAAGATGGACTTTCTCGGCCTGACTACACTCACGATCATCGATCAGACGATTAAGCTCATCCAGAGGCATCGAGGAGAAACGATTGTAGTCGAGCAGCTCCCCCTCGATGATAAGCAAACCTATGACAAGATCTTCGG
>JAFAQG010000223.1 GCA_019246575.1 Acidobacteriaceae bacterium | reverse complement strand
GAGCAAATGAGGGATTTTCGCTACCATACCGCGGAATGCAGGCGTATCGGGACGTTCCACCACGCGGTTGAGCTTGTGCAGTCCCAGAGACTTCACGATGTCCTTATGCTTTTGGGGAGTGCAGATCGGACTCCGCACCAGCTTGATTTTGATTTTTCCCTCGGCCATGGTCTTACCGTTTCGCTAAAGCCTCTCTACCGGTAGTCCGCGCATATCGGCAATGGCGGTTTTATCGCAAAGCTGCTCGAGCGCTGCGATAGTGGCCTTGACGACATTGTGCGCATTATGCGACCCGATCGATTTCGTCAGCACATTGGGAATGCCGACCGCCTGAATGACGGCACGTACCGGACCGCCGGCAATCACGCCCGTACCTTCGGGCGCGGGCTTCAACAACACGAGCCCGCTGCCGAACCGCCCCAAAACAGGGTGCCGGATCGTAGTCTCGAGCACGTTGATCTTGCGCAGGTTCTTCTTCGCGGCCTCAATGCCCTTCTTAATCGCCGAAGGAACCTCTTTCGCCTTGCCGGTTCCAAACCCGACTACCTTGGCGCCGGGGTCTCCGACGACAACGAGCGCCGAAAAGCTCATATTCTTGCCACCTTTAACGACCTTGGTGACGCGGTTGATGCTCACGACCTGTTCTTTCAGGTTGAGGTTCTGTGCATCGAGCCGCTTGGCTGCTCCATTCACTGCCATCGCTTAAAACTCCAGTCCCGCTTCGCGCGCCGCATCGGCGAGAGCCTTCACGCGGCCATGATACTGATATCCGCCGCGATCGAAGACGATTTTGGTGATCCCTTTTTCTTTTGCGCGCTCCGCGACCGCCTTACCGATCAACTTTGCGCCATCCACATTGCCGCCTTTGCCCCGGAGGTTCTTCTCTGTGGAACCCGCGGCTACGAGTGTGTGTCCACGCTCGTCGTCAATCAGCTGTGCGTAGATGTGACTGGCGCTCCGGAAGACAGCCAAGCGCGGGCGCTCGGGGCTGCCCGCAACGCGCTTGCGAATGCGTTTGTGAACTCGTTGCCGGATCTCTTGTCGTGATTCCCGAGCCATTACTTACCTCCCGCTCCGGTTTTGCCCGCCTTCTTGCGAAGTACTTCGCCCGTGTATCGGACGCCCTTGTTCTTATATGGATCGGGCGGACGCAATGCCCGGATGTGCGAGGCTACCTCTCCCACCACTTGCTTGTCGTAGCCGCTAAGAATCAAATGGGTCTGCTTGTCGACCTTTAAATCAACGCCTTTGGGCAGCAGAAATTCGATCGGGTGCGAGTAGCCGAGCGTAAATGTGGCCACGTTGCCTTTCACATCGGCGCGGTAACCGGTGCCGACGATATCGAGCTCGCGTGTGAACCCGGTAGAGACGCCCTGCACGGCGTTCGCGGCTAAAGCTCGAGTGAGGCCGTGGAGGGCGGCGAAGCTGTCGTTCTCGCGAACTATGTTCAGGTGATTGTTCTCTTGGTGAACCGTAATTCCGGGCGGGATGGGAACGGTCAGCTTGCCCTTCGGGCCCTGGACCTCAAGCTGCTCCCCGACATTGATCTTCACGCCCTGCGGGAGCGGAATCGGCTTTTTACCTACTCGTGACATCGCATTCCTCTAGATGGCTTACCAGATCTGACACAGTACTTCCCCGCCGACGCCTTCCTTTCGTGCGGCAAGGCCGGTCATGACGCCCTTAGGAGTGGTCAGGATGTTGATGCCCAGACCACCCAGAATGCGCGGAATTTCCTTGCTGCCGACATATACCCGGCAGCCGGGGCGCGACACGCGCTCGATTCGCGAGATCACGGGCAAATTGGAAGGCGTGTACTTCAGATACAAACGAATGTACTTCTTCGAGCCCTCTTCGGTCAGCTTGTAATTGAGAACGTAGCCCTCCTCTTTGAGGATGCGCGCGATTTCGTTCTTCAGCCGCGACGCCGGCACGTCCACTTTCGGGTGACGTGCAATCAGCGCGTTGCGTATGCGCGTCAACATATCGGCAATGGGGTCTGCTGTCATTCAGTTATCTTCAGCACCTTTCATTGTTGGAGCGTTTAACCGCTTGCTTACGCGCGCGGCTCCGTTTTTCGTTTCACCGCGCGGCTCCTTACCAACTCGCTTTCGTTACTCCCGGAATCTGCCCCCCGAGCGCAAACTTGCGGAAACAGATACGGCACAGCGAGAATTTTCGTAGAAAGCCTCGCGGACGCCCGCAGTTCTTGCAGCGGTTCCGCAGGCGTACCTTGAACTTTGGCGTTTTTTGTTCCTTCGCAATCTTTGCTGTAGTTGCCATGAAAATCTATTGCCGGAACGGCATGCCCATGTGGCGCAGCAACGCGAGGCCTTCGGCATCGGTCCGCGCGCTGGTTGTGATCGAAATGTTCATGCCCTTCGTTTTTTCCACCTTGTTGTAATCGATCTCGGGGAAGATCAACTGGTCCTTCAACCCGAGGGTATAGTTCCCCCGGCCATCGAACGATTTGGGTGAAACCCCGCGGAAATCGCGGACGCGCGGAAGCGCAACGTTCATCAACCTGTCGAGGAATTCGTACATCCGGTCGCCTCGTAAGGTGACCATGCAGCCTATGGACATGCCCTCGCGAAGTTTGAAGGCTGCGATCGATTTCTTCGCCTTTGTCACTACCGGCTTCTGGCCCGCAATAGCCGCCAACTCGTTGACCGCGCCGTCCATGAGCTTGCTGTTTCCGGTTGCCTCACCAAGCCCGATGTTGATGGCGACCTTTTCGATTTTCGGCACGGCCATCGGATTCTGGTACGAGAACTCTTTGGTTAGAGCAGGAACCACCGTGTTTCGGTAATGCTCTCGCAGGCGCGCCTTCGCATGGGCGCTGCTTGGACGCCGCGCAGGTCCGGCAGCTTCAGTTGCAGCCTGCTGGTCGCCTTTGGCTTTCTTGTCTGCCTTCTTGGGCTGTGGCTGATTCTGCTGGGGCTTCTTGGCATCTGTTTTTGCCATGACTATCTCCTATCCAGCGTTTCGCCGCCCTTGCGAGCAATGCGGACGCGGCGCGTACTCGCGCCCGTTGTCTCGAGTTTGTAGCCGATCCGTGTCGGGACGCCACCCGCGGTCAGGATCATCACATTGGACACATCGATGGGCATCGGTTTATCGGCGATCCCGCCCTTGATTTGCTTGGACGGATTCGGGCGCGTATGGCGCTTTACGACCATGACTCCCTCGACCGTCACCTTGCGGTTGAACTTGTCGATTTCGAGCACTTTGCCGGTTTTGCCTTTATCGCGGCCGGCGATCACTCTGACCAGATCGTTCTTCTTGATTTTGATCCGGAGCGGTTTCTGCTCGCCTTTCTCCTGGCGGCGCTGGTATGCGATCTTTGACATGCTAGATCACCTCCGGGGCAAGCGACACAATTTTCATAAACCGCTTATCGCGGAGCTCACGAGCAACCGGGCCGAAGACGCGGGTCCCGATCGGCTCGCCGACTTCGTTGATCAGCACGGCTGCATTTGAATCGAAGCGGATGTAGGTTCCATCTTTACGGCGCGTTTCTTTGCGCATCCGAACCACAACGCAGCGGACCACCTTGCCTTTTTTGATATTGGAATCGGGCGCAGCTTCCTTTACGCTTGCGGTGATGACATCGCCCAAACCTGCGCGAAGTCCGAGATCGCCGCCGCGGGGCAAGATGCACTGCAACTTGCGCGCGCCGCTATTATCGGCGACCTCGAGAATGGTTCGCATCCCAATCATTTGGTCTTCTCCGCTCTCTTACTTCCGGCCTCGGGCTTCGGGCTTCTTTGCTTCCGGCTGTTGGCCTCTTGCTTCCGGTTTCCGAGCGCCGGCTTCTTCCTTCAGGCTTCCGACTTCTGGCTTCTGGCCTTTTGCTTCCGGCCTCTGCTTCACGGTCTTCTTCTCGCGGGTATCGGCGCTCTGGGCAAGGGCGGGATGCTCCACACCGACCTGCACGGCTTTGCGGATTACGTCGCGGAGTTCCCAGCGCTTGAGACGGCTAATCGGGCGGCATTCGATGATGCGAACGACATCGCCGACCTGTGCCGTCTGCTGCTCGTCATGCGCATAGAATTTCTTGCGCTTGCTGACGATTCGCTTGTACACCGGGTGAGCGACACGGCGCGTAACCTCGACGACGATGGTCTTGGCCATCTTGGTCGAGACGACCTCGCCTACTTTCTCGTTCTTGTGCCCGGCCTTTTGTGTACCTTGCTCTGCTGCCGCCATTTCGAATCCTTACTTTTTGCGTTTCTTGTCGGCCGGCTTCGCCGGAGCGGCCACTTCGCCGGCCGCGCGTCTTGCATTCAGCACCGTTAACATGCGAGCCCGGTCTTTTCGCAAGGCGCGGTATTTCTTGAGACCCTCGAGCTGCCCCATGCCCATCTGAAAGCGCAGCCGGAACAGTTGTTCCTGAGAGTCTTGAACCTGACGTTCGAGGTCCGCCATGTCGGTATCGTGATACTTCTGTGCTCTCATGCTCTCGCCTTATCCTGCCTTCGCGATTTCGCCCGGCTGCGTTCTCGCGACGAATTTCGTCGGAACGGAAAGCTTCATCGCGGCGAGCCGCATGGCCTCCGATGCAACCTCGGGCGCAACACCTTCCATCTCGAACAACACCTTGCCGGGCTTGACGACCGCCACCCAAGCTTCCGGATTGCCTTTACCCTTTCCCATACGAGTCTCGGGCGGCTTCTTGGTGATGGGCTTGTCCGGAAAGACACGAATCCAAACCTTGCCGCCACGCTTGATAAAGCGGGTCATGGCGATACGCGCGGCTTCGATCTGTCGATTGCTGACCCAGCCGCAACTGAGCGCCTTCAAACCGAAGTCGCCAAACGAGAGCTCGGAACCGCGCCACGCTTTGCCTGTCATGCGGCCGCGCTGCTGTTTGCGAAACTTGACCTTCTTGGGCATCAACATAGCGTATTCTCCCTAGGAGCGAACTCGATCCTTACTCCTTCGTTCCTTCGTTGTGGTTCGCGCTTGCGTCGGTAGTTCGCTCTGCAGCAGGATGACGTTGCTCCTGTTTCCAGGCCGGGGTTGCATGGGTTGCGAGCGGTGGAACGACGGGCGCTGTCGCCGGCTTCGGCATCTCGCTCGGGGCCTGCTGTATCACCGGGCCGTGTTCGACTGCGGCTGTCGGGGTTTGGGACGGAAGTCTTCGCTCCGGACGCTCGCGGTCGCGGTCGTCGCGGCGACGGCGTCGTGGTTCCTCGTTGCGCAGCGAATTGCGGCGGCTACCGCCATCGAGCACTTCGCCCTTATAGATCCAAACCTTGACTCCGATGACGCCGTATGTGGTTTGAGCTTCGCTGAAGCCGTAATCGATATCGGCTCGCAATGTGTGCAGCGGAAGCTGGCCCTGCAGGTACCACTCGCTGCGCGCGATTTCTGCGCCGTTCAGGCGGCCGGAGACGCGGACCTTAATGCCTTTGCAACCGAATCGCAACGCCGAATCGACCGCCTTACGCATCGCACGGCGAAACGCAACGCGCTTTTCCAGCTGCAATGCAATGGATTCGGAGACTAATTGCGCATCGAGCTCCGGCCGGTGTACTTCCTGGATATCGATGAAGACTTCGCGCTTGGTTTTCTTGGCCAAGTCGCTCTTGAGTTTTTCGATTTCGGCGCCTTTGCGCCCGATGATGATGCCGGGCCGCGATGTGCGTATGGTGATGCGGAGCTTGTTGCCGGGACGATCGACCTCGATCGAGCTGATGCCTGCCGCCTTCAACCGGCTCTGCAACGATTCGCGCAGCTCGAGATCTTCATGCAACAGCTTCGAATAGTCCTGCTTTGCGAACCAGCGCGAGCCCCACGTTTTGGTGACGCCTAAGCGGAACCCGTATGGATGTACCTTCTGACCCACCGCGTTACTCCTCTTCCTGTTCCGGCTTCTCGCCCAGCTTGACAACGATATGCGACATCCGCCGCTGATAGCGGTATGCGCGGCCCATCGGCGCCGGGCGGATGCGTTTCATCCGCGGACCTTCGTTGACGTATGCTTCCGATACGTAAAGCCGGTCCACATCGACGTCCTGCGACTTGTTCTCGGCGTTTGCGATGGCCGACCGGAGCACCTTTTCGACTGCGCCCGCGATGCGCTTATTGGTGGCGCCGAGAATGTTGATGGCATCGCCTGCCTGCTGCCCGCGGATCATGTCGACCACCAGCCGTGCTTTCTGCGCCGATACGCGAACATAGCGCGCTTCCGCTTTCACGATACTGTCTGCCGCTGCCATTACTTTGCCGCTTTCTCGGTGGCCTTCCCCGCCGCGTGTCCTTTGAAGGTTCGCGTCGGCGAGAACTCACCTAGCTTGTGGCCGACCATGTTTTCGGTGATGTAGACGGGAATGAACTTCTTACCGTTGTGCACGGCAAGCGTGTGTCCGATGAACTCCGGCATGATGGTGGAACGGCGCGACCAGGTTCTGACGACTGTTTTCTGGTTGTTCGCGTTCAGATCTTGCACCTTTTTGAACAGGTGGTCATCCGTAAACGGCCCTTTTTTTAATGAGCGACCCATTGTCTTCCGTGCTTAGCGCTTCTTCGCCTTTCGCGTTACGATCCACCGATTCGTGCGTTTGTTGTTTCTGGTTTTGAAGCCGCGCGTGGGCTGGCCCCAGGGAGTGACGGGATGACGTCCGCCCGAAGTTTTGCCTTCGCCGCCGCCGTGCGGGTGATCGACCGGATTCATCGAGACGCCCCGATTATGCGGCCGCTTGCCGAGCCAGCGCTTGCGGCCCGCTTTCCCCAGCGACACGTTTTCGTGCTCGACGTTGCCGACCTGCCCGACCGTTGCCATGCATTCGAGCTGCACCTTGCGAACCTCGCCCGACGGCAACTTCAATAGCGCGATGCCGGCTTCTTTCGATACCAGTTGCGCCTGCGCTCCCGCAGAACGCGCCATCTGGCCGCCTTTGCCGGGTCTCAGTTCGATGTTGTGCACCACCGTTCCCGCCGGGATGTTTTTGAGGGGAAGTGCATTGCCCACCAGAATGTCGGCATCGGGTCCGGAGTTGACGGTCCGGCCTACTTCGAGACCCACGGGGCAGATGATGTAGCGCTTCTCGCCATCTGCATAGTGCAGCAGGGCGATGCGCGCCGAGCGATTCGGGTCGTATTCAATGGCCGCAACTTTCGCGTTCACGCCGAATTTGTCGCGCTTGAAGTCGATGACGCGATAGGCTTTCTTTGCGCCGCCGCCGCGGAACCGAACCGAGATCAGCCCCTCAGCGTTGCGTCCACCCGTGCGCCTCTTGCCTTCGACGAGCGACTTCTCCGGCCTGTCCTTGGTAATATCCTCGCGCGTGAGATAAGTCTGGAAGCGCCGCGTCGGCGTAACTGGGCGAAAACTCTTGATCGGCATCGGCTATTCCTCTCTAAATGTCCGCGTATTCGGGCACCTTCTGCCCGGGTTTCAGGCGAACGTACGCCTTTTTCCAATCGGACGCGTAACCGGTGAAGCGCCCGCGCCGGCGCAGCTTGCCGGCATAGCAACTGGTGCGAACGTCCGCGACCTTTACGCGAAAGACTGTCTCAACGGCCTGCTTAATCTGAATCTTGTTTGCGTCCGGATGAACTTCGAAGCAGAGCGTTGCTTCGCCTTCGCGCTTAGCATGGCCCTTCTCTGTGATGAGGGGACGCCGGATCACATCGTAAACGTTCATTTTGCGAGCGCCTCCGAAAGCTTGTGAGCAGCCGTCTCGCTCAGCAACACCTGCTGGTGTGCGAGCAGATCGTACACGTTCACATCCTTGGTTGGAACAAGTTTCACGCCCGGCAGATTGCGTGAAGCGCGAGTTAACTTGACGTTCTCACCAGCCTCGACCAGCAGAGCGGTCCTTTTCACTTCCAGTTTGCGTAATACTCCGGCCATGTTTTTGGTCTTGTGATCGGCGAGTTCGAATGCGCGGACAACTTTCAATTCGCCGTCGCGAAGCTTTGCGGAAAGCGCCGAGCGCAGTGCGCCCAGGATCATCTTGCGGGGGAGCTTGTATTCGTAGCTGCGCGGCTGAGGTCCGTGAACCGTGCCGCCATGACGCCACA
>JAFAQG010000221.1 GCA_019246575.1 Acidobacteriaceae bacterium | reverse complement strand
TGCTTGGCGTGGCCATTTTGCGGAGCTACACGCCTGGCCAAGGCTACGCGCTCGCGCTGGACGATGTAGTCGGGCAGTATCGAAACAAGATACTGCAGCCGTTCGATCTCGGACTTCAAAGCTAACACCGTTTGTCTCTTGTCTACGTCGGCAATGAATTGAGCCAGCTGGAAGCTTAATTGCGGTCCGTCCAGAGCAGGCTCGATGATGACGCTCGGCGATTCGATGGCCCGGAGTTTCTCGTATCCTGTAATCGCTTTCCGCCGCAAGTCGAATGGTACTTCCGTAGCTTCATCGTCATTGAAATATTCGACGTCGGCTCGCAGATAAGACTTGTCCTCATCTAAGGACACGATCTTGAACCGGCGCTGTCCCACGGCGACCAGGTCCATGCGTCCGTCCGGGTACTTCTGCAACACCCGGTCTACTGTGGCCGTGCAGCCGACATTCACGATCCCCTCTTCCTTCGCCAGAACCACGCCGAACTCTCCGTTTGCGGGAATGATGTCACCCATCATCTCCTTGTAGCGCTCCTCGAAAATGTGCAGCGGAAGCGGCGTCGCCGGTAGTAAGACCACCGACAGCGGAAAGAGAGGTAAAAGCCGGGACGCCATGTCCCCATTATCGGCTGCTTGTTAACATTGAATCGCGACTCGATGACCCTGAAGCTAAAGCGCACCCCGGGGCTTTACCTTGTTGGGTTTATGGCGAGCGGGAAAACGACAGTAGGTGGCTTGCTTGCCGATGAACTTGGGTGGTGTTTCGTCGATATAGATCGCGAGATCGAAACCCGCGAGGGCAAAACCATCGCCCAGATCTTCGAGGAGCGCGGCGAAGCTGGTTTCCGCGAAATCGAATCTTCAGTGCTCGCCGCACACGTTGCTCAAGTGCGGTCGGGCAACCCGTGCGTTGTGGCGGTGGGTGGGGGTGCCTTTGCGCAACCCCGGAACTGGGACATCGTCGAGAACAATGGCATCACAGTATGGCTCGATTGTCCGCTCGATCGCATTCACGCCCGGCTCGGCGATATGGATAAGACCCGTCCTCTCTCGCTCGATCGCAAAGCGATGGTGGAGCTGTTTGAGCTGCGCCGGCCCTTGTATTCGCGCGCGGATTTTCATGTCGACGCAAACTGCGATCATCCATCGCAAGTCGTGCAACAGATCCTCGACCTCCCGATCTTTTGAAAGAGCTCAAGCAACACGCACTGGCGATCTTCGATGCGGCGCTTAGGGCCGCGGACGCCGGCAACGCAGTGCGGAGGCACTTCCGAATGCCGGCGGGCGAGTTTGATCGCATCATTTTGATTGCAGTCGGCAAGGCGGCTTGCCCTATGGCCGCGGCTGTGCAAGAAATTGCCGGAGACCGGCTGGATACGGCGTTGGTCGTCACCAAGAAGGGACACGCTGCGCTCGGAAGCTGCAATGTCATCGAAGCAGGCCATCCCGTTCCGGACGCCAATAGCCTGCGCGCTTCGGAGACAGTGACGAGAATGGTACACCTGCTGGGCGAAAGGGATTTGCTCATTCTAGGGATATCCGGCGGAGCGTCCGCCTTGCTCAGTGCGCCTGCGGCTCCGGTGACCCTTGCGGATAAGCAACAGACAACCGATCTGCTGTTGCGAGCGGGCGCGACTATCAACGAGCTCAACGCTGTTCGCAAGCACCTCTCGACGCTGAAGGGCGGCAGGCTCGCGGCGCTTGCATATCCCGCAAAGATCGTTAGCTTGATTCTCTCGGATGTGATCGGCGACCCGCTGGATGTGATCGCGTCCGGGCTTACGATCGCCGATCCCACAACATTAGAAGATGCACGCGCCGTCCTGCTCAAATACGGCCTGTGGGACCATGTGCCCGAAACCGTGCGAAAGAGACTCGAAGCCGGACCGGAGACTCCGAAGCCCGGGGATCCGATATTCCAGAACGTCGAAAACGTGATCATTGGAAGCAACCGGCTCGCGCTCGAAGCGGCGGGCGTCAAAGCCGAGGCGCTGGGCTATAACACGAAGATTCTGTCGAGCACGGTTGAAGGCGAAGCGCGTCTCGTAGCGCGAGAGCATGCCGAGATTCTCAACCGCACTGTGCCGCCAGCCTGCATTTTGTCAGGAGGCGAGACGACAGTGACTGTTCGCGGGACAGGCAAAGGAGGACGGAACCAGGAGTTTGCTTTAGCCGCAGCCCTGGAAATAGATGGCCGGGATAATCTAGCCATCCTGTGCGCCGGTACAGATGGAAGCGACGGCCCGACCGACGCCGCGGGCGCATTCGCCTGCAGCGATACGGTGAAGCGTGCCATCCAGCTAGGTCTCGATCCAGTGGATCATCTCGAGCGCAACAACTCCTATCCGTTTTTCGATCTCCTCGGAGATCTCGTGAAGACGGGCCCTACGGGAACAAACGTTATGGACGTCAACATTATGCTGGCTCGTAAAAGCTGAGTGAATTGTCGCCTTGGTTTAACACGCGCGTTTTGCGCAACCGCCCGTAAGTGTCCTCGAGCGTGAGCTTCGAAGAATGCTGCGCTATCGCCAGCGTGCAACCGGTTTGGGATAACGCAAGCAACGAGCTGCTGTACTCTTTCACTTCCTCATAGGGCGGGTCGATGAAAGCCATGTCGCATTGGTGATTCGGCAACTGCACCGCTGCCGTGCCGCGAACAATTGTTGTCTCTCTTTCAAGGCCGAGTGATCGGACATTGTCGCGAATCATCGCCAGCGCGTCGGATCTGCGCTCGATCAAGATCACGTGTTTCGCGCCGCGGCTTAGCGCTTCAATACCAACTGCTCCGGTGCCCGCGTAAGCATCGACAAACACCGTGCCTTCGATGCGTGCTGCGAGGACATTGAACAATGCTTCGCGCAAGCGGTCGGGTGTCGGGCGAACATTGTAGCCCGGTACGGGTTTCAGCTTGCGGCTGCGAAAGCGGCCTGCGATGACTCGCATCGTTACCCTACTTGGGCCAGGCCGTAGCGGCGCTGCCAGTTCTGCTGAATGTAACGGGCGACGCTGTGAAGCTCCTCGGGCTGCTTGTGCACTTCGATTAAGTATTGAGCCTCCTTGCGGGCCTGCTCCAGGATCTCGGCATCGCGCAGCAAGTCGCCGAGGCGCAGGCCTGGTACGCCGGATTGACGTAGCCCGTAAAACTCGCCCGGTCCACGCAGCTTCATGTCCATTTCGGCGATATAGAACCCATCGCTCGATTTGACGAGTGTCTGGATCCGTTCCCGCGCGATGTCGTTCAGCTTGCCTGTAACCAGCACGCAATAACTCTGATGCCGCCCGCGCCCAACGCGCCCTCGCAATTGGTGAATCTGCGCGAGTCCGAAGCGTTCGGCTTGCTCGATCACGATCACAGACGCGTTTGGGACATCCACGCCCACTTCGATGACAGTAGTCGAGACCAGAATCTTGATCTCGCCGGACTGGAAGCGGCCCATGATTGCGTCCTTCTCATCGGCGGGGAGCCTGCCATGGAGAAGGCCGACGGAGAGATCCGGGAACACCGTCCCAGAGAGATGCTGATACATCTTCTCTGCCGCCTTGACGCTTTCGAGAGTCTCGCTCTCCTCGACCACCGGATAGACAACATAGGCCTGACGCCCCGCTTTCACCTGTTGCGCGAGGAAACCATAGACCCGCTCGACGTTCGATTCGCGCACCTGCTTGGTGATGATCGGTTTCCGTCCGGGCGGCAGTTCGTCGATGATCGAAACGTCCAGATCGCCGTAGATCGTCAACGCGAGCGTGCGCGGGATCGGAGTCGCCGTCATGACAAGCACATCCGGTTGTGCGCCTTTTTGCATGAGCGTCAGCCGCTGCCGGACACCGAATCGATGCTGCTCGTCGATAATCGCAAGCCCGAGTTTCGGAAATACGACATCTTCCTGCAGCAGTGCATGCGTGCCCACGACTAAGTGCACCAGATGTTCTGCGATCAGGCGTTTGATCTGTTGCTTCTCGCGAGCGGTAAGCGATCCGCTTAGTTGAACGGTTTGCTTCCCAACGCGATTCA
>JAFAQG010000398.1 GCA_019246575.1 Acidobacteriaceae bacterium | reverse complement strand
AATACGCGCGTTGTTCGGAGCCGTATTTCGCGATGTTCCAGACGTTCACGTTCCCGCTGCTGACAGCACCGATGTAAAAGCTCGCGAAAGGATTGCCGCTGTCCACGTTGGGCAGAGCGGTGGAGAGCGCGGTGTAATTGGTAGTGCCGGATTGATTTCCGTTCTGCCGCCAGACCTGCTGGAGATGGCGGAACTCGCCGCCGAACCGGACGGTATGCGCGCCGTGCACCCACGACAAGAGTTCGTTGGTGATCCACGTCGGCCGGGTCGTCTTATTCAGCGGGCCAGGACCAGCGGAATCTCCCCAACTCAGGAAGTTGCTGATGCCTTTCCCGCTGAAATTGGCAGCAGGAGAGGCATTATAAGCGGCTGCGTTCGGGATCTGCGGAATGGGCTTCTGCCCGCTCACGGACCCATACCCTTCGTTGCGGTTCAGGAATCCCACGGCGAAGTGGCTCATGAAGGTGGGCGTGAATATGTGGTCCCAGTTTAGCCGGTTCACCCACGCATCCTCGGGAATCGCAGGACTCCTGGTGCAGAGCTGCGGCGGAAGATTACACTGTTCCGTTACCGGTTCATATTCACGCCAGATCGTGACATAGGCGTGGTCTTTGTCGCCCCAGTAGTGGTCGATTCTGGTCAGAAAAAGATAGGTGTTGGCAAGAATCGAATCGGGAACAGGCGGAGCGAGGTAATTGTTGGTCGATCCGGAACTGGTGGTCGCCGGGAGGTATTTCATCCATTGGAGCGCTATGGCGCTGGCCTCCGAGGCCGGGATGATGTTCCCCGGAAACGGCGTTCGGGTGACGATGCCGTTGTTGATCGTCTCCGATTTGGGATCGTAGATCGGCGTGCTCCAATCGGAAAAGTTCCCGCTCCGGTTCAGGTCTGAGGGAATCGTATACAAGCCGCGGCTGGCTCCGCCTTTGCTGGTCAGATACTCTTCATCGTGGAAAAAATAGGTCTTATGTTTGGATCCCCAGACAAAGGGAATGAAAGGCAGCTTCACGGGGCCCCCGATGAAGAAGCCGGGCTCGTTCTCGTTGTCCTTTGGCCGCTGATCGCCCGGACCGCGATTGTTTGTGAACTGCAGCGCGTTCAGATCCCGGTTGCGTAGGTACTCAAATCCACCGCCGTGAATGGCGTCTGTTCCGCTGCGCGTATTCACGATGATCTCGCCGCCGGTGGTGGTGCCATACTCCGGCTCATAGCTTGAGGTCAGGATCTTAACTTCTGTCACCATGTCCGGTGTGGTCGGGAAATCAAAGAACGCCACCATTCCGCTTTGCGACATGGTGCCTTCCTGCATACTTACCCCGTCCATAACGGCTTCATCGCCCATCTTCAGGCCCCCATTGATGCGGGAATTAAAGGCCGAGGGGCTGGTGCCGGTATTCACACCGGGCAGGAAGCTGATGAATTGAACCGCGTTGCGCGGCGTGCCCGCTGATACCAGCAACGGCAGTTGGTTGATGATGGCGGGAGCGACGCCTTCCTGCTTCACGCCGTTATCGACATTGAGTTGCTCGACTTCGGCCGCCACTTCGATTTTTGTCGATGTGTCCCCAACCTCGAGGTGCGCGTCGATGCGAGCCGTCTGGTTCACTGCCAGCGTCACATTGTGTTGAACCTGAGTCTTGAATCCCTGCGCCTCTATGGTGAGATCGTAGGAGCCTGGGGGCAGGTTCGGAAATGAGTACCGGCCTTCGGCATCTGTCTGAACGTTGGTGTGCAACTGACGTTCCGTCGAACTTACGGTAACGGTAGCGGAAGGTACCCACGCACCAGTGGGGTCCGATACCTGGCCTGCCAGACTCGCATTTTGACTTTGTCCGAAAGCGATTGCCGCGAAAATCACTAGCACGGCTGACGGCCTTGTCACTAAGCTAATGGACATCCAACCTCCTCTCCCGCCGTTCACCGCGCGACGGGGTCTTTGTTGACTGCCACACCGGATGACGCAATCATTGCCCGCTCGGGGCGACGTTGCCGTAAACGATACGTTAGAAAACGATATGTGAAACGTTAACGGGAGTCAAGCCCCTTAAGAAGGGTTAAATGACGCACGAATTATGCAATCGTAACAACGGAATTGACGAAAATTGCGATTTGAATTTTACGCAATGCCGCAGAGCGGGAAACTTTGCGCTCGCCCGGCCCAGGTGAATGTCAATCGTGATCCTCAATAATCATGACTGCGATCTGCCAATCTTCGGTCAAGTAAAGCACGTAGGTTAGCCGGACGCGTTCCAACTCCTGTCCCCCGCTCCGATAGCGCACCGCCAGGCCCTGAGCCAAACACGTACTCGCATTCAGGATTCTGAATTCCCGAAGAATAAACTCACTGCGCTCATAGTTGCGCGAACGGAGATCGTCGACGGTGCGCGTAAGGATCGAACGTAGCATCGTCTCATCCGCCGCGATCCCCATCCCACCCGCTGCGATGAACAGCGCCGGCTTATGAAAGTAGGGCGTAATCTTATCCAGATCGAGCGTACTAAAATCGCGATAGTATTCCGCAAGCCTGTTGAGAATGTCCTGCGGTTCCGGCATCAAGACCCCTCGCTGACGGTATCAGATGGGGTTCAGCGTCTCGGCGCCCAACCCGCCGTAAACGTTACCATCACGCTGCGGCCAGGGAGCAAATTCAGCAAGTCGCCCGGATTCGGAACAAACGGAGCTGTAGCGG
>JAFAQG010000202.1 GCA_019246575.1 Acidobacteriaceae bacterium | reverse complement strand
GACAATCATTCCGTCTCTGACTTGAATGACGGAGAGACCGTTCCGAGCATTGCCGGTCGAGGTCACGTTTTTCAGGTGGACTCGTTGATCTGCCAGAGTACTGTTTCCGCCAAGCGTAATACCGTCGGTGGAGAAGTCATGGACTGTCACATTTTCGATGGAGTAGTCCTTACAGTTGGTTGTCAATATTCCCGCATTGCTTCCCTCCACAACATTGGCGTCACGCGACATCTGGTCGACGTTACCGGCTAGCTCAAATCCTTGGATGCGAAAACGCGACGAATTTATCATTTCGAAAGGAATTACGCCGGTGGAATAGCTGAACGTGTTTGTCCCCTCCGAGTAATCCGCCGTGCGACGGAACTTACCCTTTACGTCGACCTTCGAGCCGTTGCCCAGGATTGTGACTCCATTGCAGCCGAGATATCGGATGTTTTGTACCACATTCGGCTTGGGACCGCCTGTAATTCGATGACGATTTATTCTATAGACACCTTTGGGGAAGACCAACGTGGCTCCGGGCGATTTACAAAGAGCCGTCGCGGCTGCCTGCATAGCGTCATAGTCGTCCGATACGCCGTCCCCCTTAGCGCCGAAGTCTTTGACATTGAAAGTAGGTGCGCGGGAACAGCTCACAGTAAGGAGGGAAAGAGTCGCAAGTAGAAGTCGTTTCATATAGCTAAAGGGGTTCAACACGGAGCCCTGACACTCCTGTTGATTTGCTGGTGCGGGAGTTCGGCCAGGCACTCGTGGCCGGCGAGCACCTGTCTCCGGACATGGAATGCGCTTCGCTCGGCGGACCTGGATGCGCTGCGCTCGGCGGCCAGATCGTATCCCATGCTCAGCCAATAAACTCCGATCGCAGGATACATAAACGGATGCGCAGATAAGGCGTCAATAGCAATCGCGACAGAGAACAGTGCAGTGATCCTGGACGCGATCCCGCTACGCACAATACGTCGAAATCCGCCATAAAGCGCGAGTAGTACGGCAGTCAAATAGACGGGCGTACCCTGAACAAACGTCCTTACATAATCGTTATCTATATAATGACGGAACAGGAGACCAGGGCTAGCCCAGGTGCCCAGAGGATGGACATAGTAAAACGCCAGAGCTCGGCGCCAGGCCTCGACCCTCGCTTCCGCATTCCGGTCTGCGCCGGCTCCTTGCGTCAGTACCTGAAGTCCACTCTGAAAACGCTCAATAAATGAGAACTCGCTAGCTACCGTGATGTGAATGTCGGATAACAGACCCGCAGTCCATGCTAACGCGAGAAAACCGCAGATTACTGAAAAGTAGGTAATATCTCGCGCTCTCGCTAGGCTCCGGTCTCGGGACAAGGCCAGATATGCTACCCACACGGCAATCGTGCCGAACAGTGCAAAGAGGGATCCCCGGGACTGGCTCAAAACCAACGTCATTAGCGCTGCTATGATCGCTGTGAAACGGAGAATGCCGCGCAGTGGCAATAATGCGGAAAGCCAGAACGCTAGAACGCTCCAAAATCCGAGTTCGTTCGGGCTCACGAATGTTCCAACGCACCTCCAAGTTAGAGCGGAGTATTGGCCCAATGTATCTTCGCTAGCTACATTCCAATGTAATAAGAACTCACCAATCCATGTCTTATATAGACCGGTCTTGTTAAGGTAGTCGATAACAGCGAACAGGCATTCACCGACCACTGCAATCCACGCGTATACCTGAACTAACTTCAGAACGTCTTCGTCTGCGGAGGCAATCCATGCGCCAAGGATGAAGAAAGCGAGTGCGACGAATCCCGAGACCGAGCTATAAAGGTTTCGAACCGGGTAATTCTGCACGAGTACGGCCAGGATCGGCAGAGCAATAGTGAGTAGAACGTAAGGCCACCAGAAGAGTGAGCTGGCGTCAGCGTGTAGCAAACCCACTCCTCTGGATGTGCCCACCCCGATCAGCAACAATGCGGCAAGAACCGGTAGCCACACATCAAGCACAAGCAGATTTCCACGGCCGCCAGTAGAGAAACTTAGAATTACTCGTTGGGCAAATAGTACGTCGGCGACGATACTGATCAGGATCAGATGCGCCCAGAACTGTCGGCCTTGCCCCCTGCGTCCCGACTTATAACTGCTAGTGTAGCGTGTGCGATGCATTTCCACAGGTCTTGTTCAACCGCGTCTCATAGATCGAGCTGTGTCGACCGCCAACATCAATTGCAATGCACCTCAATCATGCGGTACACACTCATGGCGCCCACGGGTTCATACATGATTCACCCGGGTCTCCAAGTAATCGGCGATCAAGGCGAACGACACTAGATGCTCGTAGTCCTTGGCGGCGAACTCAAATCCAAATTCTTCCGACACCGAGCATAACAGTGTAATGTGTCTTATCGAATCCCACGTTGCCACTGATGCTGCGCTGGCATAAGGAATCTGGTCCAGCCTGATACTAGGAAAGACATTGGAAAAACAGTTGGAAAGCCGTTCGCGGATGTTAGTCATTGAGTAATTCCGAGACTTGATGCGGCAAGGCCTCGCACTGTGCTAAAGCGTCTGCGCGCGAGACCCTGCACACATTTGAGCCGTCCTGTCGCACGCCAAGACTTTTGAAAAAGTCCTGCAACGGCGGGTTTCTTTCGGTGGCGTGGAATGCAAACTCAATATCCGTCGCGTTGGTTTGCCGAAAAAGGCTATCCAGCATATGATGTTCAATTTTGCGGGAGAACGCCCGGCAACTCATCGCCCAGTGAGAAACCCTGACACACTCCCCGCACTGCGCACAGACAAGCACCGCGATCTTTCCCAAAGGTCCGAACCTGTCCTGATAGGACACAACGGAAACGATTGTCTCGGCATCTTCGAGACGACGCTGCCATTCGCCTTCACTGATTCGAAAGCCGTTGAGATTGAACTGATTCGTTTTATTGAGCAATTCGAGCGGCCGCTTGTCCGCAGGATTCTTGCGGTAGTCCAACATCACCGTTCCTTGCAAATGGCGAAGAAAAGTTCCTGTTGGCGTTCCGGTTTCGCCCATTTCGTCAAGCGCGCGTAGGCTCGCCCGGCGAATACGATCCTCCTCCATCACCACCGGCTTTCCGAAGAGATCGCGCAATTCGCCAAGTAGATCCCACACCTTCGCCGGATGGTTCCCAGGAAATTGCAAACATGTGATGCCGGGAAACGCCTGCTGGACCTCGCTCAATTCCATTGGGTTATCGTCGATGAAAACGACGGCGTCCTCACCGATATTCCAAGTTTGCAAAACCTTGGCCACCGATGTGGATTTCGGTCCCCAATAGGCGCATACAGGAAACAGCGATTCTGCGTGCACAAACAGCTCTTTCCGCGCCAGCGCCGTCTCAACGAT
>JAFAQG010000199.1 GCA_019246575.1 Acidobacteriaceae bacterium | reverse complement strand
CAGGTGCGCCCGCTCCCGGGTGCGCGAGAGCTGATGAGCTATCTGGCTCAGGCGTCCGTCCCATACGCGATCGCGACCAGCGGATATGGGGAGACTGCTGCGCCAACTGTAAAACAACTCGGCGTGGGACCCGCGGTTCCTGTCATTACGCGCGATCAGGTCGCGCACGCCAAGCCAGACCCGGATCTCTTTTTAGCCGCAGCCGAAAGACTGGGCGTCGCAATTGAGCACTCGGTCGTCGTCGGTGACAGCATTTGGGATCTGCTCGCTGCTCGCCGAGCACGCGCGCTCGGTGTCGGGCTGCTCTCAGGGGGATATGGAGACGAAGAACTGCAGCGTGCGGGCGCGTACCGCGTTTATCAGGATCCGGCGGACTTAATGGCGCATCTGGACGAACTCGGCGTGAGGGCGCCGTAGGCGTTGGAATTCGCTTGAAGTCTAAAAGTCTGAACTAGGTAAGCTGTCCCGATGATTTCGATACCGGCACTGAACTCCACCGCTGCGCTCATGGCTCCGGCAAGCGCAATCTGAGCCGCGAGCGGAGCGACCGGAGCACTAACAATATAACTGGGACAGCTTACTAGACCGGGCGGGCCTCACACGGAGGCTTCAGGTTATTGGATATCCGGCCAACCTCGGCGACTGCCGTTCATGTCTCATTCTCCCGGTCCCCGACCACACCAGGAGCAACTCAGAAAGTAAACGCCTGGGCCGCTACCTGGTACTTACAAGCCGCGGATCCAACATTTCGTTGCCCGGGACGCTCTTCTATTAAGAGTTGCGCCGGCATGCCTGCTGAATTCTGCCTTGAGACCTCGACGGTGAGCCTCTCCCATTTACTGTGCCTTCGCGAAGTTTACCGAGAACAGTTGTATCGACGACAATCGAGATTTTTCGAAGCCTTCGGTCGTCGGCGGCCATTCTTCCAATTGGGGATGAGAAAATCGCTAACGGCCATTTTGGCGCTGATGTGGTTTGCCGCACACTGGGCCATAGCAGCGGAAAACGGCGCCATTCGGGGCAAAGTGGTCGATCCGTCAGGCGCGGCAATCTTGGGCGCGGTTATTACGGTCGGGGACGCCGATGGAAATCGCCGCACGACCGTTACCGACGAAGACGGGGCGTTTCAAATCTCTTCGTTGCCGATTGGTAACTACAATGTCAAGATCTCCGCGAGCGCTTTGTCCGACTGGACATCGTCGAATGTACCTGCATCGGTCAACGCAGAATCGAGTCCGTTACTGGCGGTGCTGCAAGTAGCGCCCACTACGACGACAGTGACCGTCGGAGTGTCGCCCCAAGAACTAGCAACGGAACAGGTAAACCGGCAACTGAAGCAGCGAGCGTTGGGAGTCCTCCCGAATTATTACGTTACCTACGAACCGAATCCGGCTCCGTTATCGCCGGCCCAGAAGGCGCATCTGGCGTGGAGAACGCTCGTGGACCCGGCAACCTTCGCCGCCGTGGGGATTACTGCGGGCATCCAGCAAGAGAGGAACAGTTACCACCAATTTGGGCAAGGTGCAGAGGGTTATGCGAAACGTTTTGGTGCGGATTATGCAACAACGGCCAATGGGATTGTGATCACTACCGTGCTGGCAGACTCGCTCTTTCATCAAGATCCGCGATACTTCTACAGCGGTCAGGGGACAAAGGGACAGCGGGCGTGGTACGCCATCAAATCCTCCTTTCGAACAAAGGGTGACAACGGAAACTGGCAGCCCCCTTACGCAAGCCTCGTAGGAATGGTAGCTTCCGCGGAGCTCTCGCAGGCTTACCTGCCGGGCTCGCGGACACAGTACACGTTGCTCGGCAGAAGCCTCCTATTTCGCTTCGGCGGACTAATGGGGCTGAATCTGGCTGAGGAATTTCTGCTGAAGAAAGTAACAACCAATGCTCCGGCCCAACTTGCTGAAGGCGGTCCCGTCTTGCGCGAGGGAACTCCGGTCGCGCTAATTGCGGTTGATGGATTGAGCCCAGCGGGAGCTTCCAGCGGGGACAAAGTCAGATTCGTTTTGGCTCAGGACCTGAGCGTCGATGGAAAAATGTTGGCTAAGGCCGGCGATGTCGCATCCGCTCAACCGCGTGAGGCAGCCCGCGCGTATGATCAGGAATCCTGTGGTCCGTAAGGGCGTAAATTTGGTGAGTCATGGAAGGTCGGATGTATTCCAGAGTTTCAACCACTCTATTCACTGTCGTGTTATCGCCTTGGCGAATACGTGGCCTCAAAAAGAACGAGTTTTATCCCGGAGACTTACATGGTATATAGTTCAGGGGCAGACCATGCCCTCATGCCGTAGTGAGTGAGTTTGTATTTGCTTCGCAAGGGGCTGCGGACAATTCTCACCTACTGAATCGCGATCGTCGTGCAGTCGGGCGTGTTCAGCCAGGAGGTTCGCGCCGCATCTGTCTTCACCAAGTTGACCACAGGGTCAGAGGATGCAGGACTGTATTTCAGAAAATATGGTGTTTGGTTCGCCTCAGAGGCGCCGTCGGAGTTGTTTGTGGTCACTACGAGGGCACCGAAGGCGCTGACCTGGAAATGGATGTCTTGCCCTGCGTTGACGGTCGTCGGTACTGCCGCGAAAGGCCCTAAGATATCCCTATAAATCTCGAGCATCCCAGGGCCACCACCAAGAAACTCTTGTATTGCTTGTTGAACGTACAGTTTCGTGTGGTCGAACGCGAACGCCGCGGTGCCCTGTGAATTATTGATCTCTTCGATCCCGAAGACTACGTACGCGTGGTTGACCCCCGGTGAAACCAAGCCGTTCCCTACATCATAGCCGTTGCAGGCGCCGACCTGGTGATAACTGATGGTCACCTCCGGGGGTGCCG
>JAFAQG010000183.1 GCA_019246575.1 Acidobacteriaceae bacterium | reverse complement strand
CACGGAATTGTGCAAAACGGCATCCTGCTGTACGGACCAAGAGGCACCGGAAAGACCGCCATAGCGGAAGCCACCGCCGGAGAGTTCAGAATCAACTACTGGTACGTCGGGGGATCCCAATTTTTTGGACGCTACATCGGGACGAGCGAAGCCAATATAAGGGATGGTTTCTACCAGGCGTATTGTAATCGGCCAGTGCTCCTGTTCATCGATGAAATCGATTCGATCGGAACGCGGCGGCAGCAGCTTGGAAGAGGTGATGATACCGGCGGTGCGGCGAGAGCCTACAACGCAATCGTGACAGAGCTGATGCAGTGTATCGACCGCTACCGGCAAGAGCCGGGCCTGATCATCATGGCAGCGACGAATTTTTACGACGCTCTGGACGAAGCGCTCGTTCGCGAAATGCGTTTCGACGAGAAGATCCGCATCGATCTCCCGGATGAAAATGCCCGGAAAGAGATTCTGGGTGCACAGTTGTCGAAGCGTCCGTGGCAACCCTTCGTGCTCGACAGATTCGCAAAGCGCACTCCCGGCTGGAGCGCAGCCAAACTGACCAATGTCGTCAACAAAGCCGCGATGTACGCAGCTGCAGAAAATCGACGGGTGGAAGAAAAGGATTTACAACGGGCCTTCGAGGAAACAGGCGGTCTCGACCGGCCGACATTAAAGCCCGTCCACTGGGAGGATCTCGTGCTGCCCGCCGCCGTAGAGGCGGACCTGCGGCAACTGGTGCGCCTGATGGATGACGCGGATCAGCTGCATGTACCAGTGCCGACGGGCCTATTAATTGTCGGACCTCCGGGGACGGGAAAGACCTCCGTTGCGCAGCTCATCGCGACCCAGACCCGGCGAAGCTTTTACGCCATCGCGCCTGCCGATGTGCCAACACCGCAGAAACTCGAGCAGATCTTCGCCCGAGCCCGAGAGAATAGCCCGTCCATTTTGTTCATTGACGAGATCGACGGCATTCTGCCGGGCGGGAGCAACGCCCCTTACGTCGCGCAATATCAACAGCAGATTGTCGATCAGGCATTGATGTTGATGAGCCAACTCGATCCCGGAAATCAGATTTTCCTGATTGCGACAACCAATCACATCGATGACATCGATGCGCGCGTTCTCCGTGGCGGGCGCTTTAGCGAGAAGATCGAGCTTGGCGTTCCGGACGATGCCGGCTACCTCAGGCTCATCCAACGATTCCTCGACCCGATTCGTCTCGCCGACGACTTCACGCCGGCGGATCTTCTGGAACGGGTGCGCGGCATCGCTCCAGCCGATCTGCAGGCCGTCACGAACACGGCAAAGCGAATGGGCTTGAACCGGGCGGGGCTCGATGCCCAGCGCGTCCCTCCGCTGATCTGGGCGGATTTCGAAGAGGCGTTAAAACGCAACCGCGTCCTCTTCAGCAATCTGCGTCACTGAGATTTTCGTTGCGAAATCAAACGGCTCGACGAAGCTTTCTGCGAGTGCCTTTGAACCGCACATAATCCTGACCGCGGCGTCGCAGCGATCGACAGTGCCGCTGCCGGGAAAGCCGAGAATATTTGCCAGCGCCGCAAGTTGAAGGGAAGCATGGAAGCGGGACGTCGCCCTTCGCGAATCCGGCCGCCGGAAAACCCGAGAATATTTGCCAGCCCCCGCAAATTGAACGGAAGAAAGCGAGACATCGCCCTTCGCAAGTCCGCCCGCGGAAAACCCGAGAATATTTGCCATTCAGAGTTGCACTGTGACTGAGCACAGGCGGTTCCAGTCCAGGCACCCACCTAGACGGCCGCTTGCAGCAGACGACAGGACGAAAAACAGATCGGACAGGCGCGTAATCCGGCGGCGCTGGCCCGGGGCTCCCTTTTTGGAGCGACCGGGAACCTCCTTTACGCTTCTCACAAGCCCCGAGTTGAACCGTTGCCGCTCAGCAGCAGCTGCATTGGCGAGCGTGGCAGCAAAGGGCGGAATAGCAATGGGAGGCTTTCAATGAAGCACTTACGTGTGGGCGCTTTGGTTCTGGCAATCTGGTGCGCGGTGTTCTGCCAAACGGTGGCGCTCGCTCAGAATCTCGGCGCGGCGCCGCAAACCAATGTGGCGGTCCAGGGGCAAACAGGAGCGCAGCCCGAAGGCGCCTTCTTGAACTTCGTGAACTGGATCGGCAACGTCATCGCCCCAGTTGGTGCCGGCGTGGCGGTGGTGGGCGGCATCGCCTCGTACGCCACGGGCCGCGGCTATGTGCGATGGTTCGGCACGGCGCTGGGCCTGCTTGCGGTCTCCGGTCTCACGCGCTTGCTCGAGTTTTGGATCCAGAACGGAACCGGAGGTGTATCGTAACGGACCCTGACAGGAGCGAGCGGGCCATTGGAGATCCGCTCGCTTGTTCAGCCGAAAATTGCGGCAGAGATATGAACCTGATCAACGACGGTATCGGCCTGCTCTTAGGCCTTGCGCCTGTGGCCGCGGTGGTCGCGCTTGTCATTGCCGGATTGGCTCTGCGAAACCAGGGATCATTCCTGCACGGCGGCAGATTCAGTCTGTGGATGTTCTGGGCGATCGTGATGCTGACGCTTCCGCAACTGCTCGCGTGGTTTTCCGGTTTCGGTTTAACCGTCCCGGTCTCGGGAGGCGGGGGTACGGCGCTACTAAACGTCCTCAGGGTGGACATCACGAACTTCGTTAACCAGTTTGTGGTCGGCGTATTTGCGCCCGTGATGGCAGCGTGGCTGGTTTTACGTGCCGTCATTGACATCGCCGAGGGCCGATCTGCTCTGTTCTCCATACTCGGGGCGATGTTTCTTCTTTCGGTAGCAAGCACCGCCACGCTGCTTCAGGGATGGAACTCCGGCAGCAAGTTCGCCACGACGGACGTGCTCGCGGGGTTATGGACTTACACGGCAAGCCGAATTCTGCCTGTTGCAGCCGGATTGGCGATCATCGGCGCGATCGCAAACTTCGCATTCGGGAAGCCGTCGCTGCGGCTCGTCTGCTGCGCCGGAGGGTTCCTGACTGTTTCCGGTTTATGGCAACTCGTCAAGGCAATGATGTGAACCGGTCATGACTTTTCTAAACGGAATCACGAATCTTACGAACTGGCTTGGCAACGTGATCATGCCCACCGTCGGCGGGCTTTTCTTTGCGATCGCAATAATCCGCTACGCAAGAGGCTATTCGCACCAATACATTGCGTGGGCCGGTTTGATGTGCCTCATGGTTTCCGGCTTACTCCGCGCTCTGGAAACGTTTGCGAGCCAAACTGCGTGGAACGACGCCGACGTGGTGTGGTTCACTCTGCGCGGTCTCGTGAACTGGATGTGCAACGTGTTTATGCCTGTTTACGCGGTGCTTCAGATCACGGAGGGAATTCTGGCGTATGGCGGCATCGGCCATCGGCTGTATCCGGGAATGCCATGGGCACGCCACTTCGCAGCGGCAGGAATGGCTTTGATGCTGTCCGGTTTATTGCGCCTCGCAGAGTGGTTCGTAGCCCAGGGAACAGTCGGCATCAGCTAAGAAAGGACGCACTGTGGCACTAAACATAACCCATGTCCATCGCAATCTACACACCCGGGTCACGATTCTGTATCTCGAGTTCGAGGACGTATTCGTCATCCTGGGGCTCGCGGCGTTGAGCAATATTCTGGCCCGCTTCCTTCACCGGGAGCTTGCCGGAATCCCGCTCAACATCTTGCTTCAATATGTAATCCCGATCGCCGCCATTCCGCTGTTGATCGCATTCAAATACGGAAAGCCCAGGCGCTATCTGTTCGACTTCCTGGAATGGCACACGAAACCGCGAATCTACTGCGGCATGGAGCCCGATTCGAAACAAACAGTTCTCTACCTGAGAGACAGGGACTAGATATGCCGGCAACGAT
>JAFAQG010000182.1 GCA_019246575.1 Acidobacteriaceae bacterium | reverse complement strand
CCAGCGGGTAACGTAGGATCGATGAAACCGCCCGGAGCTGTAGTTGGCGCGAACGAGCTATTAAACACATCGATACGCCCTAACCCGAAGTTCGCCGCATACAACGTATCGTTCGCAGGATTGATAGCAAGGCCCTTGTATACGGATCCGGCCGCACCCGACACCTTGTCCGGCGCGGGGTTTCCCGCCACCCCGGGCGTCCACGCGGCAATGGTTCCTGATTCCGTGGCAAAGATGAACCGACTACCTGCGAAATTCGAGCCCGAATTCGCGATGATGCCGGTCGGATCCGGCGCGTCCAGCGTCACAACCAGGGACTGTGGCGTGCCTCGGCCGTTGTATAGTGTCGAAAACCCGGTTCCGTTATCGGATACCCAAAATGGGCTGCTGCCGCTCGCGACCAAGCCCCAAGGGTTCACCAGGTTCGGATCGGTTTGCGCAGCCAGGCCCGGTATGTCCGACACGAGGTCGGTCTCGTGATAGAAATCGTCTCCAAGCGCCGCGCCTGCAAAAATCAGCGCGGCGAAAATCGAAACTGAGATGGGTCTCGCCAAGCGTCCTCCTACCGCGGGTCTGATCACGTTTCCTGCCCGCCGGCACAACCTCAGTTTTCCTCAGCTCCGCGCCACACCGGTTATTTGGTTGTAAATAGGTTGTAAAAAGTGACTGGCGAATATCCAACCGAGTTAATTCGAAGCGACAATAGACAGGTAGCGAAGTTATTTCATGCAGAAGATCCTGATTGTTGATGATGACCCGGAGCTTCGGGAAACCGTCAGCATCCTGCTTGAGCGTGAGAAGTTCGTACCCATTCAGGCCGTTGACGGCGCGTCGGGTCTCGAGAAAGCGTTCTCGGTAAAACCGAATCTCATGCTGGTCGATCTTAGGCTCCCGGGAATGAGCGGCATCGAATTATGCAAGCAGTTGCGCGCCAATCGACTATCGACCCCCATCATCGTACTCAGCGGTGTCGGCGATGAAATGGATAAGGTTTTGCTGCTCGAGATCGGAGCCGACGATTACGTCGTAAAGCCGTTCGGTACGCGTGAGTTACTGGCCCGAATCCGCGCGGTGCTTCGTCGCACTTCCGATGATAGTGCTCGCGTGGTTCGTTTCGGCGAGGTGGAACTGGACATCCTCAAACACGTCGTGACGCGCCGCGGAAAAGAAGTGAAGGTTACACCGGCTGAATACAATCTGTTGGTCTTCTTTATGCAAAACGCCGACCGCGTGCTGAGCCGTGACCTGATATTGAATTCAGTTTGGGGATACGAGTACTACCCCAATACACGCACCGTTGACGCACACATTGTGCGACTGCGCCAAAAATTCGAACAGGACCCCGCCGCCCCAAAACACTTCGTTACCGTACATGGAGTTGGTTACCGCTTTATACCTTAGGTTCACGCATGAAGCTAGTGCTCATCGTGGATGACTCGGAATCGGTTGCCGCGTCTCTGGCGCTCGCACTAGAGACAATTTCTGAGGTCCAGACCTTAATTCACAAGGACAGCCGTACCGTGCTCGAAAGATTCGAACCGGCGGAACCTCGCGTAGACGCACTGATCACCGATCTTCACCTGCCGCACGCGAATGGATTGGAGCTCATTCGAGCAATTCGGGCCTTACCGGCGTATGAAGCACTCCCTGCCATTCTGGTCACTGCCGACGAGAGTGTGAAAGCTTCGAGTAAATCTGATACTTGTAGTCCAGACGCCATCTTTCACAAACCGTTTTCGCCCAAGGAGGTGTGCCGTGCTGTGCGAAATATTCTGCAGCTCCCGTCGTGACAGCATCTCGAGGTTGCGAGTCCCTGTACTCCTTCTCTTCATCGCCGTCGTATGTTACTCGCAACAGATTGCGCCGGAATCTTTGCAGAAGATCATGGACCGCCTCGATACTTTGGAGCGGCAAAACCAGGCTTTGCTTTCCGAGGTGCAGGCGCTTCGAGAACAAATAAAGGCTGCCGCAGCGAATTCCGCACCGAATGCGACGATCGAAGATCAAGTGGAGGTGAACACGCGCCGCATCGACGAGCAGGCCGAGACGAAGGTCGAAGCATCGCAGCGCTTTCCGCTCTCCGTTTCGGGAATGTTCCTGTTCGACGCGTCTCTTATCAACGGGCGCTCGACGCCATACTCTCCGTTTACTTACTCGTCGACGTATTTTCCAGGTGCATCCAGTGCAGGCGCCACGCTGCGTGAATCTATGTTGAATTTTCAGTTTCACGGGCCTAGGGTTTTCGCCGGCGGACGTGTGAATGGGCTCTTGTCGATGGACTTCTATGCAGCTTCCGGCGATGATTCCATCCTGCGCCTCCGGCGCGGTACGGTTTCGATTGACTGGAATCGCCGCAGCGTGCTATTCGGCCAGGATAAATCGCTCATCGCTCCGTATGAGCCGCGTTCGTTCGCTCGCGTCGGCATTCCTCCGCTGTCGGGCGCCGGGAACTTATGGTTCTGGCGGCCACAGGTGCGCTACGAAGAAAGGCTCCCGTTTACGGCGAACACGGGAGCTACATTCCAGATTGGCGTTCTTGAAACGCGAGAGGATTACTCGGTTGTCAATCCGCCATCGACGGTGTACTCCACGTCGCGGCCAGCTTTGCAAAGCCGGATTGAGTTACACCATACGTGGAATGAGAGTTCGCGGTTGACGCTCGGTATTGCTGGGCACGGCAGCGAGAGTCACTTCGCAGGTCAATCCATCCCCTCGCGGGTCGTCAGCATGGACCTGAACTGGAAGCCCAATACGAGGATCGAGTTCACGGGGACCTTGCTTCGCGGGCGGAACTTCGCCAATCTCGGCGGCGAGCCTCCGGGCATCTCAGCACCTCATGGTGTCTTTATTCCTATACGCGGAACTGCCGGGTGGCTACAGCTCGCACTGCCGCTGACAAGCCGGTTAACGTTCGATATGTATGGCGGACGGCAGGTGAATAACCCGAAAGATCTGCTTTCGTTTCAGAACGTACGGACTTTGTCTGTCGCCGGGAATGTTATTTACCAATTTGGTCCGAATGTCGTCGGAAGTGTTGAAATCTCGCGAGATCAAGTTGACTACTTGAATTTGCACCAACTGATTGCAAACCGCTATGACGCGACTCTGGCGTATCTGTTCTAAGTTCGTCGCCGCGACTGTTCTCGGAAACGGCATCATGAATGCCGCGACGATCGAGGGCAACGTCCACCTTACAGTGAGCTCCAGCAGCTCCCATGTACGACAGCAGCTTTTGTCGGACATAGCGGTTTGGCTTGAGCCGGTTCATGTTCCGCTGATGCCGGTGGCTCAGCCCGCCCATGTCACTCTCTTGCAAAAAAACAAGACCTTTACCCCGCATGTTCTTATTGTGAGCGTCGGCACCGTGGTCGATTTTCCGAACGCCGATCCGATATTCCACAATGCCTTCTCAAGCTTTGACGGCCAGATATTCGATATCGGTTTATATCCGCCGGGCTCGAGCCGTTCCGTGAGGTTTCGACGTCCGGGCGTGGTTCGCGTGTTCTGTAACATTCACCCCGCGATGTCAGCACTGATCATCGTTGTCGATACGCCGTATTTCACAAAGGTGAACCGGGAAGGGCAGTTTCGATTGGTTAACGTTTCCGACGGAGACTATGAGCTGCATACGTTCGACGAGCGGTCCACCGCGGCACCGGAAACTCGGAGCGTGCTAAGCGTTACGGGTGCAAACGTGACGGTCCAGCCTCTCAGCATTTAGGAGGTTGGATACGTTCGCTTGCCGCACAAGAATAAGTATGGTCAAGATTATCCTCCGGGTGATCCGAATGCTTACCCGGCTCAGCAATGACGGCGCGTAGGCCACTGAAACGATTCGTTCCGGAGCTCCCGTTGCACTGGCGCGTGTTCGCGGCCACGTCAATCAGCATTACCGTGTTGTTCGCAATCGCCGGTTGGGGGCTTCAGCAATATGCACTCTCGGTCACCGATCAGAGTGTCAAGGCCGAGCTTCGCGCCAGCACGCGATCGTACGAGGCGATCTGGAAGGCGCGCACCGAGGTGCTCTCTGCAACCACCGCGCTGATGGCGGCGATGTCGGACGTGCGCGCCGCGTTTATGACACGCGATCCGGAAACCATTCGCGATTCGGCGCAGGACCTATGGTCGCGGGTATCCAGCGATTCCGCCGTGTTCAAGGTCTTCGATGCCGAGGGGCAATTTATATCGTCCTTGGGCGAAACGAGCGCGAATCTTTCCACGATCGACATTCCCTGGGCACGTGTACGGAAGGGCTTTCCGCAACAGCAAGCCGGCTATGTGAGAGACGGATCGAAACTCTTGTACGTAATTTTGACACCCGTATACGTCGACAGCACCGCCGGGCCGGTACTGCTGAACGTGCTTTGTGCCGGGTTCGCAATCGATGACCGGCTTACGTCGGAGCTAAAGGCGCTCGCTCCGGGTAGCGATTTCGCCTTCATCGGAGGTGAGACTGTGTTCGCATCGACGTTCGGACACGGTAACGAAGGCGCGCAAATAAACGAAGTTGTCCTACCGCAGGCAGGTGGATCGAAACGCACGCACGATGATGATTACGTCGTTGCACGCGAGCCCCTGAAAGACATAACCGGCAAGCCGATTGCGGAACTATGCGTGATCCACTCGTACTCGAACGTAAGAGCTTCGCTTTCCGAGCTCCGCCGGGACCTGGGGTTTACATGGCTGCTGACAATCATAGTCGCTTTGCTCATCAGTCTTTTCTTTACACGCCACCTGCTCGAACCGCTGCGGCTGCTTGACTTTGCTGCGAGTCAAATCGCCGCGCGCAATTACCAGCATCGTGTGCCCATCAGTGGTTCGGATGAGTTCGCGCGCCTGGCGTCGACGTTTAACCACATGTGCGACTCCATCGAGCAGGCGCGGTCGGAGTTGATACGCCAGCAACAGATGGAGACCATTGGCCGGCTAGGCACGTCACTGGTCCATGACCTGAGGAACCCGCTAGCTGCGGTTTACGGCGGCGCTGAGATGCTAGTGGACGGGCAACTGCCGCCGGAGCAGACCCGGCGTGTTGCAGATACCATTTACCGCGCTTCGCGACGAATACAAGA
>JAFAQG010000181.1 GCA_019246575.1 Acidobacteriaceae bacterium | reverse complement strand
AACTCCGGCGTCGAGCGCAGCGTCTTCTATGACATGGATACGCCGGTCACCCTCAGCCGGCTCGAGCGCGGCGAGGCTGTCCCATATCTGCGAAAGGAGGGGCTGTCTGATTTCGACCTCGTGCTTAGCTACACCGGCGGCGCGGCCGTCGAGCAACTACGGGAAAGGCTATCTGCGCGTCGTGTTGCAACGCTCTATGGTTGGGTCGATCCCGAAACCTATTTCCGAGTGGAGGTGTCACCCTGGTTCGAAGCCGATCTTTCCTATCTGGGTACGTATTCGGCTGATCGCCAGCAAACGCTCGAACACTTTCTGATCACACCTGCTCGAATGCTGCCGCAGCGCCGGTTTGTCATCGGCGGCCCGATGTACCCGGCGCCGCAAAGTTGGCCTCAAAACATCCGCCATTATCATCACGTTGGTCCGCCCGAGCACTGCCGTTTCTATTCATCGTCAGGGCTGACATTAAGTATCACGCGAGCTTCGATGGCTCGCTTCGGGTACTGTCCGTCGGGGCGCATTTTTGAGGCGGCTGCGTGCGGGACGGCTGTGTTGAGCGACTGGTGGGAAGGCCTGGATACGTTTTTCGAACCCGGAGATGAGATCCTGATTGCTCGCTCAACGGCCGACACCATCGACAGTTTACAAATGGATGGCAACGAAATCACCCGCATCGGCGCGCGTGCAAGGCAGCGTGTTCTCGACTGTCATACGTCCGATATACGCGCGCGAGAGTTCCTGCACTTAGTCGATGTGCAGTCTGATGACGCAAGCGCGTGTGGCGAACGAACCGTCACAATGAGAGGCGTGTAGATATGTGGGGGATCATTCCCGCAGCAGGCATGGGGACGCGCATTCAACCACTCGCATTTTCGAAAGAATTGCTTCCGATTGGAAGCGGCATTACAGGCGGCGATGAGCGCCCTCGCGCCGTGAGCGAGTACCTGCTCGAGCGCATGGTCAAGGCGGGCGCAGATAAGATCTGCTTTGTTATTTCTCCTGGTAAGTCGGACATAGTTAATTACTTCGGAGGACAAGCGCTCTCGGCCACCATCTTTTACGCGATTCAGCCCAAACCTGCGGGCCTGTGCGATGCGATCTTCCGCGCACTCCCGCTAATACCGCCCGATGAGCATATTTGTATCGGATTGCCGGATACAATCTGGTTTCCCGAAAATGCACTTAAAATTCTTCCCGACGGCATGCTTTCTTTACTGCTATTTCCCGTCGAGCATCCCGAGAGGTTCGACGCCGTGGTGACGAATAACACTGACACAGTGCTCGAGGTGCAGGTGAAGAGGCCGGATGCTTCGACGCGATGGGTCTGGGGGGCTATTAAAATGCCGGGGTATGTCTTGCAACAGCTGTATGAGCTTTGGCTCGAACGGAATGACGAATACTTGGGAACGCTTTTCAATGAGTTTATAGCGCGGGGTGGCCGCGCTTACGGAATCAGGGCAGGCGAGGCGTATGTCGATGTCGGGACTCTGAATGGATATCGTGAGGCGCTGCGGCTGCTGGATGCGGCGTGTGGCGCGGAGTTGCACTCATAAGCGGTGGAACTGGAGTTAATCCAGGAGCTGACCGGTCTGCAGGCTGTTGCACCCGAATGGGCGGCGCTGGTTGAAGCTTCTGAGCTCGCAACACCGTTCCAATATCCCATTTGGCTGCTGCGCTGGTGGGAACACTTTGGAAGTGGGCGGCTGCATGTCCTGGTATTTCGTCGCGAAGGGCGTCTCGCCGGTGTCGTGCCTTGTTTTTGTCATGAATGGAACCGACGGTCGCAACTTACACTCATTGGCTCCGGCATTTCCGACTATCTCGACCCCATGCTGGATGCGCGTTTTACCGGCGAGATTCTCGGCGTTTTACAGCAGCATCTCGAAAGCACGAAAGGTTGGGAAATCTGCGATTGGCAAGACCTCGCCGCCGATACGCCATTGAAAGATCTGCGCGACGCAGAAGTCCAGGAAGACACGCCATGCACTCGGATTCCGCTGACCGGGTGCTTCGACGAATTCTGGCGGTCTCGCTCTCCCGACTTACGCCGGAATGTGCGACGGTACTCGCAACGCGCTCGCGCAAGCGGCCAAGTGCGCTTCGAAGTCTGCGAGCACCCATCGCCGGATTTGATGAATGAGTTGATACGACTGCATACGGCTCGATGGCAGAAGCAGGGCGAACCCGGTATGATCGCCGCCAACCGATCCGAAGCATTTCTCCGCTCGATTACGCATGATTTTGCGGCGCGCGGCTTGATTCGGTTTTTCAGCATGCACTACAATGACAGCCCGGCTGCAGTCATTCTGGCGTTTGCTCAACGAAACAAGATGTTCGGCTACATGAGCGCATTCGATCCCGAATATGAAGACCTTGGCTTCGGTCGATCACTGCTCTATGAGGCGATTCGTTACTCGTTCTGTCACGGCTACAAAGCTTGGGATTTTTTGCGCGGCGATGAGCGTTACAAGACGTGGTGGGGCGCCGAGCCGATCCCGAAGTGTCGCGTTATCATACCGCGGCAATGCCTTGTTGAACGAGATGAGACTACGCTTGCTTGCAGCCGTGATTCACACTGGTCCTGAGACTTCGAACTCGGGGTCGTTCACAACCGCCCCGCGTTCGCACAAGCGCCGATAAAGATTCAGGTAATCGCGGATCATTCTACGTGCATCGAACTGGGCCATTCCACGCGCCCGGCACACTTTCGGAGAGATTTCGCCTATCCTGCTGACTGCATCCACCATTTCGTCGCCCGTATCGACAATGAACCCGGTGTTGCCATGTTCTATAACTTCCGGCAGCGCGCCGGAACGAAAAGCGACGACTGCGGTTCCAGACGTAATGGCCTCCATTGCGACGAGCGAGCTTGTTTCCGCTACCAGACTCGGCACTAATAAGCAGCGTGCTGCTGCGAGCAGGTCAGCCTTAACTTGGCCGTGAACGGGCCCGATGTAACGCCTCTTGTCGTCTAATAACGGTTTAACCTTTTCGTTGAAATAGCTGTGATGCGACCTGAACGGGTGCAACGGTCCGGCAATGATGATCGGCAGATCGAGCCGATGCGCCACTTCGAGCGCGATATGTGCGCCCTTCTCCGGGCAAACGCGTCCGAGCCAGAGCAGGTAATCTTGTTTGTTCTCAGCAGGCCGGTATCGTTGAGTATCTATTCCGTTGAGAACGACCGGAAACCCTGCGCCATTTGCTTGCGCATGTGAGACGCAATTTAGCGTTACCTTAGGGAGCTGATAAATGGAATCGGGGTACCATCCGAGCGGCAAATGCAGGGTCGCAAGCATTGGAATGGGAATGTCCGGCACATAAGTGTGGAAGTCTAGGCCGTGAAAATGAATCAGATCGACCGAGAAATCGCGGACTGCTTTTGTAATTGCGCGCGCATGTACCTTTTGCGCTTTTTCGCGCGACTCGATCATCTGTCCGTTGACGCAAGGAGTCGCGATGAGCCGGCCGGCTATAGAGGAGCCCTGAGCCGCAACAACAACCGAACGATTGCCTGATTCGACGAGTCCTCGTTCGACGAGAACGAGAATCTGCTCCGCGCCGCCGCTTTCATCCGTTCGAACCGGAAACAGCGGATAGCCAACGCTTAAGACCGTCATCCGGCGGATGCCGCTTGCCTCATCGAGTACGGAGCGCATCAATCCGCTCTCCTGATCGCGTCCGCTTCAGAGCGAGTAAATACCGCCAGCAATTCGTGAGCGGCGGAGAAGGCGGTCATTGTTCCGTCCCGTACTGCGTCCTCGAGTTCCGGCAGCCGTTTCGCAACCTGCGCGTCGGTTCTGAACAGATCTTCCAGCCGACTAACAATCAGATCGCGCATCCATTCGAGCGATTGTGCTCTGCGATGCGCGGCTAGGACTCCAGTGGATTCGAGAAGTGTGCGATGTTCAACGATCATCTTTAAGATCTCAGCGATGCCGCGGGCTGTCACTGCCGAGGTTGCAACCACTCGCGGCGACCAGCCGTTAGCATTCGGACGAAAAAGCCGCAGGGCATTGCTGTATTCGGCACGCGCCCGCTCGGCGTTACACTCATTGTCCGAATCAGCTTTGTTGACGGCTATTGCATCCACCAGCTCGATGATGCCGCGTTTCATTACCTGCAGTTCGTCACCCCCACCGGCAATCGTAATCAGCAGAAAAAAATCAGTCATGGACCGAACGGCAGTTTCAGACTGTCCAACGCCGACTGTTTCAACTACGATGTTGTCGAACCCTGCCGCCTCGCATAGCAGGATGGTCTCCCGAGTGGTGCGCGCAACGCCGCCAAAGTGGCCGCGGGCGGGAGAAGGCCGAATGAACGCGTTGTTCTCGACTGACAGACGCTCCATGCGAGTCTTGTCGCCGAGAATGCTTCCACCGGAAATGGGACTAGACGGGTCAACACTGAGCACCGCAATCTTCTGCTTGTACTCGCGAATGAGGTGCATTCCAAAGGCATCGATGAACGTGCTCTTGCCTGCCCCTGGAATGCCGGTAATGCCGATTCGGTGAGCTTTCCCGGTGTGCGGGAGTATGCCGTCCAGCAGTTTAGCCGCAAGCTCGGCGTCGGATGGCAGTTCGCTTTCAATAAGCGTAATGGCCCGCGCTAAAACGACCCTGTCCCCCGCCAGTACGCCTTCGATGTACTCTCGATGCGTCAAGCGCCCGCGTTGAACGCTATTGGATGCGACTCGCACTCACCTGATCCGTTAACGCCAAAAGGATTTGTTGCGCCGACACCGGTATGACGGTGCCGGGCCCAAAAATGCCGCGAACACCCGCTGCGCGCAGAAATTCATGGTCTCGCTGAGGCACAATGCCTCCGACGAAAACGAGCACATCTTCGCGGCTAACCTTTCTCAACTGGTCGAGAACTTGCGGCACAAGCGTCTTGTGTCCGCCTGCAAGGGTCGAGATGCCGACCGCATGAACATCGTTCTCAACCGCCGCTCGCGCCACCTCAATCGGCGTCTGGAACAGCGGTCCGATATCGACATCGAATCCTAAATCAGCGAAAGCAGAGGCAATGACCTTTGCGCCGCGATCGTGTCCGTCCTGTCCCAGCTTGGCGATCAGGACACGCGGCCGGCGGCCTTCGGTTTTAGCGAAGTCCTGCACCATGGCGCGTGCTCTGATGAACTCAGGGTCGTTGTAGCTCTCGCGCGAGTAAACTCCCGCAATTGTACGAGTGGCGGCTCGATAACGTCCGAAAACTTTTTCGAGCGCGGAAGAGATCTCGCCCACCGTGGCTCGCGCACGTCCAGCGTGAATAGCTAGCTCGACGAGGTTATCGTCACGATTCTCGGCGGCACGCGTTAGAGCTTCGAGCGCATTGTCCAGGGCCTGCTGATTGCGCCGGCTTCGCAGCTCTTTGAGGCGCGACACCTGTCTCACGCGGACAGCGTTATTATCCACTTCGAGCAATTCGATCGGCGCTTCCGTATCAACCCTGTATTTGTTGACAGCTACGATCGTCTCGACGCCCGAATCGATCCGCGCCTGCCCCCGCGCCGCCGCTTCTTCGATGTGCATCTTCGGCACGCCTGCCTCAATCGCGCGAGTCATTCCGCCCCGCCGCTCAATGTCCTGGATGTGATTCCAACTCCTTTCAATCAATTCACGCGTCAAGGTCTCGACGTAGTAGCTTCCAGCCCAGGGGTCTATCGTTTTGGTAATCCCTGTCTCTTGCTGAAGGAACAGCTGTGTCTCACGCGCAATCCGAGCGGAGAAGTCCGTTGGCAAAGCAATCGCCTCGTCGAGCGCATTCGTGTGCAGCGACTGCGTCTGACCAAGCACAGCGGCGAGGGCCTCAACACACGTGCGTGTCACGTTGTTGAATACATCCCGTGCAGCAAGACTCCAGCCTGAAGTCTGGCAATGCGCGCGTAAGGCCATCGATTTCGGATTTGCTGGACCGAACGGTTTCATCAGCCTGGCCCATAGGACGCGACCCGCACGGAGCTTGGCAATTTCCATGAAGTGATTCATGCCGATGCCCCAGAAGAAGCTCAAGCGCGGTGCGAAGTCATCGATCGCGAGCCCCGCATTGAGGCCCGTGCGTACATATTCGAGCCCGTCAGCAAGCGTGTAGGCGAGTTCGAGCTCGGCAGTTGCGCCGGCTTCTTGCATGTGATATCCGCTGATGGAAATCGGGTTGAATCGGGGCATCTTCTGCGAGCAGTAGCGCAGTATCTCGCCGACGATCCACATCGACGGTCCGGGCGGATAAATGTATGTGTTGCGGACGATGAACTCTTTCAGAATGTCGTTCTGGATGGTTCCGCTGAGTTGTTCGGGTTTGACGCCTTGTTCTTCAGCGGTTGCCAAATAGAACGCCATGATCGGCAGCACGGCGCCATTCATCGTCATCGAAACCGAGATCTGGTCGAGCGGAATCTCGTCGAACAGAACTTTCATGTCTTCGACGGAATCGATGGCAACGCCGGCTTTTCCTACATCGCCGGTGACGCGCTCGTTGTCGGAGTCGTATCCACGGTGCGTGGGCAAATCAAATGCCACCGAGAGGCCCTTCTGTCCCGCGGCCAGATTGCGGCGATAGAACGCATTCGATTCTTCGGGCGTGGAGAAACCCGCATACTGACGGATGGTCCAGGGCTGGGTGACGTACATAGTTGAGTACGGCCCTCGAAGAAAGGGCGGCAGGCCCGCCGCGTAGTCCAGGTGGTCCATGCCGCGGACGTCCGCCGGCATGTAGTACCGC
>JAFAQG010000169.1 GCA_019246575.1 Acidobacteriaceae bacterium | reverse complement strand
AGTATATCTCGCCTAAGCGTTCTAAAGGCCAGCATGCGTACGGATTGGAGTCGGCCTGGTGAGTAGAAATGCTGCTGGCCGCGACAGCGGGATGAGGCGCGCGTGGATAGCGCTGTTGAAGGCGCGGTCTTCTGGGAGTGGCGTATGAGCCGGAGTAGCGGGCGCAGCGTGCTCTGACGGCTCCGGTTGGCTTGCCCTCGCTTTCGCGTAACGTTTGCGTGCGAGTGGACTAGAAGCAGAGCGCCTGGGCCGAAGAGACCGTAGCATGTGGGCTCGGGTGTGGGACTCACCGTTTGCACGGAAAGGAAATTCATGCCCAAATCACCCTCATTTGTCCCATTGGTTTCCGCGGGCACACGAGTACCGCGGAAGCACGGCTCACCGCCGATAATCTCCGGGTCGCGTACGATCACGGGGTCCAGCATAGAATCAGTCTGCCACCGGCCACTCGGCACAGCTTTGGCATAGTGTGAAGAGAAGCGCGTCGCACAGCCTGTTTGCGCGACGGAGGGGACTATTTATGAACTTTTGTCATCCTGCAGAGCGCATCCTGCGTGCTCGTTTGTTTTCTGCGTTGTTCGTTACTGCGGTGTTTGCGGCAGTCATGCCGGCGCAAACTGTCAACGCCGTGATCTCGGGAACTGTAACAGATCCGTCGAAATCGCCGGTTCCGGCTGCGGCGGTCACCATCATTAACGCCGATACGGGCGTAATGGTCTGGAACGGCCAAACGAACGACAGCGGCGTGTATCGCGCTCCGAATCTTCCTCCAGGCCGGTACAACGTTTCTGTGCAGGCCGGCGGGTTCAAGCAGCAAAAGGTCTCCGCAGTGCAGTTGGCGGTGGATCAACGGGCTGACGTCAGCTTCACACTCCAGGTCGGGGAGGTTGCCGAAACCGTAAACGTGGAAGGTTCGTCGGAGGGACAACTCGCAACCGATACGTCTTCGCTCGGCAACACCATTACGCCCTCTCAAGTGCAGGACCTGCCTTTGCCCAGCCGCAACGTGCTCAATCTACTCGCACTCACACCGGGCGTTTCCTCCGGCGGCGATATCAGCAGCCAGGGAGGCCTCAATTCGGCTCAGCTCTCCATCAACGGCAGCCGCACCCTGAACAGCGAGTTTCTCATCGACGGAGTCTCGGTCGTCACGGGCTCGACAGGATCTCCCCAGACGCTCCCACCGGCCGATTCCATCCGCGAATTTAGAGTACTGACGTCTTCTTACTCGGCGGAATACGGTAGAACGTCGGGCGGCATTGTTACCCTGATCACGAACTCGGGCACGAACGACTGGCACGGCGCAGCGTACGGTTACTTCCGAAACGAAGATCTGGATGCAAATAACTATTTCAACAACCTGCTGGGAAGCCCGCGCTCGGAAGACAGATACAACCTCTTCGGCGGCAAACTCGGCGGTCCGCTCTCCGTTCCGAAGATCTACAACGGCAAGAACCGGACGTTCTTTTTCATCAATTACGAGGGCCTGAGGCAAGCGAGCCCGTATAATCTCACTTCCACAATTCCCTACGGCGCGTACGCTGCCGGAAACTTCTCCGCATCGCCAATATTGGTCGACGATCCCATAACGAAGCGGCCTTTTGCGAACAACACCATTCCAAGTAACAGAATCGATCCGGCAGCGCAGAAGATTCTAAGTCTGTTGCCTGCCCCGAACTCGCCCGGAACTTTGAACAACACAGATAATCTTGTGACGAACAACTACGTCTCGATCGGGTCGAGTCATCCGGAAACCAATACTGGCGTTGCGCGTCTCGATGAATCGATTTCTGATACGACTCGCGTGTTCTGGACGTTCGTCCACTTCAACAATTTTTCGCCTACGCAGCCTGCATTGCCTGGAAGTCCGCTCGAGAATCAGGTCGGACCGTCTCAGACGACCGGATATGAATCGACCGCGGGTCTGACGCGTACCTGGAAACCGACTTTAATTACCGAAGTCCGGTTCGCTTTTTTCCGCAATAACTCAGAGATCACACCGCCGACTCTGGGCATCAACACGACTGCTGTGTTCGGCATTGCGCGTTCGTATGGAACGGCTGCGCCGACATTCAATATAAATGGGTTTACCACAGCAGGAACAGCGCTGGGTACGAACTCTAACACCCTTCGGACGCAGATCGACAATAACTATCAGACCACTGTCACAACGAGTAAGTCGTGGGGCAACCATCTCATTCAGTTCGGAGGCGAGCTGCGCAAGAATGAGTTCGACGATTTCAATCCCACCTCCGATGTAAACGGCAGTTACACATTCGATGGTTCGATATCGTCGGCGCGAAACACAACCGGCGAGCCGGTCAACTCGCTGGCGGATTTTCTTCTTGGCGCAGTGAAGACGAACTCGTATTCTCTGCCGCAACCACTTATCGGAAGGCGTAATTACAATCTAGGCTTGTTCTTACAAGACGATTGGAAGATCCGGCCCAATCTGACGCTGAATCTCGGGTTGCGATGGGAGTACGAATCGCCCGTAGCGACCGCGAATAACGAATACTCCCGGGTAGATCCGACTACAGGTCATGTGCTCTTCGCCGGAAGGAACGCATCTCGTACATTGAACCTGACGGCTTCGAAGTTGAACTTTGGCCCGCGCGTCGGGTTCGCGTATAGCGCAAGCCCGAAAACAGTAGTTCGCGCCGGATTCGGCATCTTCTATAGCCAGCTCTTTTCGCTCCTGGGCGGGCAGGTTCTTTTCCCCGGTTACAACGTGGAGCAGCCTTTCAACAATCTGGGCACCGGCGTTCCCCAGCCCTTTACCTTATCGCAAGGAATACCTTCCGTAGCGACCAACAATCCGCAGAATCCGCAGGCAAACATCGCGCAGTTTAACAGCCCGTCGAATCCGCTGACACTCAGCGCTTATGACGGGTTTACGCAAGTAAGCCCGCTACCCGCCGCCCAGGAGTGGAATTTGGGAGTGCAACAGCAGATAGGCAGAGGAACCCTTCTTGACCTGAATTACGTGGGCTCCCATGGTGTGCATCTCGCTGTCAACCTGCCCACTAATACCGTGCCATACAATCCGGCTCTCGATACCGCTGTCGCCTTCGCTAATACGACCTTGACGACGCAGCTTGCACGCCCCTATCCGACAATCGGCAGTTTTAATTCGCTGAATATGGAAGCAACGTCAAGTTACAACGCGTTTCAGGCGAGCGTTCACCGACAGTACGGCCAGAACCTGGCATTTATCGGGAATTACGTCTGGTCCAAATCGATTGATAACGCAAGCGGAACTTTCAGCTTTTCGCAGCCCTCGGGACTCAATTTAGGTCAGTTTCCCCAACAGTTCCTGAACTTAAATAGAGGACTTAGTGAATTCGATCGCACGCACGTTTTCACCGCGGCGATTCAGTACAGAACCAAAGGAAATCGCTGGATACGAAACTTCGAGTTTTATCCGATGCTAACGGCGCAAACGGGCTTGCCGATGTATATCGGGCAAAGTAACGTCAATCCGGCGCAGACAGGTAGCAATCAGCAGCGTCCGAACGATATTAACCCCAGCGTCAGCCTTTATACAGTTGAGAGACCAAACGGAACAGGTGTTCAATATCTATTGCCGGTAAGCGCTGCAAATTTTCCGCTCGTTCCCGTGGGGCCTTACTTCACCGGCTCGGGTGCCGCGCGCACCCTCGCGATTCCGGCGGGAATCGGAACGCTGGGCAGAAACGTGGTACGCGCACCGGGGCAGCTAAACTTCAATATCTCTTTGGGACGAGCATTCGAGTTAACGGAGAAGCTGAAATTCACGCTGCGTGTGGAAGCGTACAACGCCATCAATCACACGAACTTCAAAGGGCCCTCTTCGACACTCTCTCTCGCCTCAACGGCATCCGGACAGCCGTTCTTCAATTCGCCGGATTTCGGCCTGATTACCGGGGCGAACCAATCGCGCTTCCTGCAGCTCGCCGCGCGCTTCGACTTTTGATCCGGTGGTGGCAGTCGAAATCAAAATCCCGTGCCGCAACCCGGCAGAGACGGACTCATTCTGTTTCAATAGCGTTGAAGGCTTTACCGTCTGCCTCCTCACGTTAAGGTCACCTGCCTCGAAAAGGCAAGACCACCGTATTCACGCCCTGATCCCGGACTGTGCCTCTTTGTCCGAGAATCAGTGTGTCGGGTACGCCGGTGTCGATAAACACGTCAGCGACCGACGGCTCGAAGTCCTCGAAGCGGTTCTGAACGAAGGCGTTGTTAGCGGGGATGCCCCCATTGAAAACATCGACTGCGAGTGCGGCTCTGGCACGGCCGCGAATCCTGTTGTTGGCTACGTAGCTATCGGCAGCGAAGCCCCAGATACCGATCCCGGCGCTGAAACTCCCGAATACAGTAGCCTCGGGCGGCGACATGGTCACCTGGTTATCGACCACCACGGCGTGCTCCATCGGCCAGTCTGGAACCTGAGTCCACACACCAATGCCAACGGCGTCTGGGTCCGGCCACTGGCACTCGATCGAGTTATGCGCAATGACGTACGAACCGATATTGACGGCTCGAATGACCTCGGGTCGCAGCGCTGTCGTTGAAGACACGGGGGCCGTGATGAGTACATTGCTCTCGACGTGCGCACGCCCGCCAACGCGGCGGATATTGATCGCCGGCTCAGTGACGTTCCTAATGTTATTTCCGGAAACATAGACATCCACCTCCCTATCCGGCGATATCCCGATGCTAAAGATGAGGAGCCCTATCACATTGTCGGAGGACGTTCCTCCAGTCATGTCGATGTCATTGTTCGCGATCACAAGCCGCCCGGAGATATTTTCTGGATTTCCTGGGTGATCCGGCGTTGGTATCGCGTATTCCGTGGCAATCGATACGCCCGTGCTGGCCCTGTTTGGCACGGTCACTACGCCCTCGATCCTGCATGAAGCGATGGTCAAGCCGCTGACGGCGTAGACCAGAATTGCACTCCTCGTGGGGCGAACAAAGCGCAGTTTCTGCATGCTGACGCTGGCGCCCGGAGCTTCGATATAAAACGGAACCGTTCCAGCCTCAATGCTCACGTCCCGCGTACCCGATATTGCGACTGCTTTCGACACTAAAACTGTGGCGAGCGGCAATTCCGGAATCGCAGTCGGTATGGTCGGCGGTCTGTCGAAGGAGAACTGTCCTCTCAAGATGACCTCTCCGCCTTGGTCGACGGCGGCCTGAACCGCCGGCACGTCCACATCCGGGTTGCCGGTTCCCACGATTACGGTTTGCGCCACTACGGTTGTTGGCAGCGCAAGCGTGATTGCAATCCAGAATCTGAGTGCTAGTTGTTTCATGGGCACAGAAATCGCACGGCTGGGCATCTCACGGGAGTGACAAGCTGTGATTTCACCGTGAAAACGGCGGTTTATCGGGGTGGTATACTCACGCGCATCGGATTTTCGGGGTAAACGTGCGAGCAAAAGCCGGGCCAACGATCGAGTGTCCGCCGGGCATCTCCCCGGAACAAGTGCGGGTTGAGCTCCAGCGCATCCTCGACAGCTCGTTATTTGTCCATTCCCAAAATCTGCAGCGACTGCTCAAACATGTGGTCGAGCTTACGCTCTGCGGCCGTTCGGATGAAATCAAAGAGTACGCACTCGGAGTCGAGGTCTTCAATCGAGGGTCATCGTTCGACCCACGCACGGACACGATTGTGCGGGTCGAAGCGCGCAGATTACGTTCAAGACTGAATGAGTATTACTCGGGCGAAGGCGCTGCCGCACGCATTCTCATCTCAATTCCCAAGGGCAGTTATGTCCCGGAATTCTGTGTTCGGGAAGATGTCCAGACGCCGCCTCCTCCGACACGGCCAGCAAGACACCATGAAGGTGTCCTTTGGTGGGCATCGGCACTGATTGCGGTTTTAGGAATCGGTCTGCCGCTGGCATTCTGGCTTCGGCCTAAGCCAACGGTAAACACGGTTTATTCAGCAGTACCGCTGACCAACTACAGCGGCCATGAGATCTGCCCTTCCTTTTCTCCCGACGGCGAGCGCGTGGCCTTCGCCTGGGATGGCGAGAAACGAGACAATTTTGATATTTATATCAAACAGATCGGAGTTGCCGAGCCATTACGGCTCACGACCGATCCCAGAGCGGATCTCAGTCCCGCCTGGTCGCCCGACGGACGGACAATAGCGTTTCTCCGAGTAACTTCGTCCGAAAGGGCTGAAGTGCTGTTGACGGGTCCGTTTGGCGGGCCAGCCCAGCGCGTAGCGGAAGTGGCGGCGCCGCAGCTCGAATACTGGCGCCTCAGATTGATGGCTTGGTCGCCCGACAGCAAATGGCTGGTCGTGTCCGACGGGCCCTCGCCGGATTCGGCCATATGCCTTTGCCTGGTATCGCTTGAAACCGGAGAGAAGCGAGCCCTGACGTCTCCGCCCGGCGCATTCAAAGATTTCGATCCGGCGTTCTCGCCTGACATGAAGCAATTAGCGTTTATCCGATACGAGGCAACCAGCAACATCTATGTTATTTCTCTTTCGAAATACCTCTACACGGAGGGCAATCCGAAGCAGTTGACATTTGGGAATGGTGGCACTGGCAGTCCCGTGTGGACTCGCGACGGCCGTGCCCTGCTCTTCGCACGGCGTGAGGGAGCGGGTGCTCCGAGCTTGTGGCGGGTGACTCTGTCCGAGCCTCGCAAGCTCGATCCATTACCGATCCCCGCCGACAATGCTGACTCTATAGCCCTCTCGCCGCAGCGCGGACGTTTAGTCTATGGCCGCACGAGGAACGATGCAAACATTTGGGGCCTCGAGCTCCCGGCCTCACCCAGTAGCGGACCTTTGAATCTTATATCGAAGATATGGATCGCCTCGAATACGCA
>JAFAQG010000163.1 GCA_019246575.1 Acidobacteriaceae bacterium | reverse complement strand
CCTTGCGTCGTCCATCTTCACAACCGAGATGAGGGAAGCCGAGATGTTCCTGTCGGCATCGGGCTCCGATTGCGGAATCGCGAACGTGAACATTGGACCGTCGGGCGCTGAAATCGGCGGTGCATTCGGCGGCGAAAAAGAAACCGGGGGAGGACGCGAGTCGGGCTCCGACGTCTGGAAGTGCTATATGCGACGTGCAACGAATACGGTCAATTACGGCCGCGACCTGCCGCTCGCACAGGGCGTGAGATTCGAGATTAAGCCTATGGCTTAGGCCGGGTGTTCACGCAAGATGCTCGGAACCGCTCCCTGGCGGTCGCGGCTCGGTAACCCGCGGCTCGGTAACCCGCACTCGTAACCCCTCCCTGCCGGTCAGGGCGCGGTAACCTGGCCCACCTAGGCCGATTCGAGAATCATGTTTGCGTACTGAATTGTCTCACCCGTACGGATTAAGCCGATTGCTTGGGGCACGCGCTTCTTAAATTCGATGTGCGGCTCGAAGGCCACCGGTAGTCCTTCGAGCGCACGATTGAATTGCTGCTGTGTATCGGCAGAGTTGACGGCTTCGAATTCTTCGGCCATAAACACCCGGCCGATCACGAAGTTAGCCTGAATCGCGCGGAACACATCCAGCACGCGCGGCACATTGTCGATTAGAGAAATATCGACGGTCTCGATCTGAGGCCAGAACGGGAACCCCCGGTCCGCAATGACGAGCGTGTTCGTATGCCGCACGCGGCTGATGAGCGAGTTTATCGCGGGGTTTAGAACGCCGGTTTTCAGCATGCGTCGATTGTAATTCGAGGGTCCAAATATCCCTCTTGGTGTAACTCGGTACTGGACGTTCTAAACCTTATTTTTCATGCGGATTGAAAGCTACGATCACGGCCATGAGAGTCCTCGGGCTTTCGCCGGCATTCATCGTACTGGCTAAGTTGTACGCGCAGTCTGCGGCAGAAATTCCTCAGCACAAAGACATAGTTTCGGTACAGGCGACCCCGGATCCGACCGGGCCGGCAGGGGGAGGACAGTTTATCGTGGGTCACGACGATCTGAACAATCTCGGCACTGTAATCGCCAATGATCCGTTCCGAGCGGTTCAGGCCCTCCCGGGCGTTACTGCAAACGACGATTTTCAAGCACAGTTCTCGTTGCGGGGCGCGGATTTCAATCGCATCGGCGTGTATTTAGATGGGGTACAACTGCACTCGCCGATTCACACGCTGGAGGGTACAGATCTCTCAGGCTCAGAGAGCGTCTTCAATGCCGATCTGATCCAGCAGCTCGAACTGAATGACGGTGCGTATTCGGAGCGATTCGGAAACAGTTCGGCCGGAGCGCTGGATATACACATGCGGGACGGCGATCACGACCATTATTCGTTCAAGTTCATGGCGAATATTGCGAGCGCGGGGCTCGAGGGCGCCGGCCCGCTGGGCAGCTTGCGAAAGTGCTCCTGGATCGGAGGGTTTCGTAAGACGTATGTGCAATATATTCTCGGGAGCAGGTTGCCCGATCCGTCACTCGCTTTCGGCGCCGAGGACGGGCAAGGACGCCTGAGTTGCCGGGTGACGCAGAGTAATACGCTTGCGCTCGAAGTAATCGACAGCTATACGGACTTGGACCGATCGAGTTTCAAAAGCCGCTTGGGTGTGAACTCGCCGATGCTCGTGAATCAGCATTCGACGGTCGAGAATCTCTCGTGGTTGTACACGCCAAGCGACCGGTTCTTCGTGGCGACGCACGCGGCATCTCTGACGGACAACTTCGATGACCGGAATCCCGCGTTGCTGCCGTTAGGCCAAGGCAATTATCGCGAGATCGCATTTAACTCGACGGTCACGTGGATGTGGAACTTACGGAATCCGTTAAGTGCGGGCGTTAGCATGCGAGACATGCGCGATACGGGATTCCTTCAGGCTCACGATACGGCGATTGATGTTAACCGCGTGGACAGGTACAGAGGAACAGGACTGCTCGCGGGCGGGTTCGTGGAGCAATCGTGGGCGACGTGGAAGGATCGCCTGCATGTGAACGTCGGCGGGCGTTGGGACCGCCACAGCGTGGACAACGTAAGTGCGTTTTCACCACAAGCCGCGGTAGCTTTGAACATACTTGCTTCGACACGCGTGACGCTCGGTTGGGCGCAGCATGCGCAGTACCCCGAGATTTCCCAGTTCGGATCGAACCTGGGCGGCTTCTGGTTGCTTCCCGCGCGCTCCACCGAAGTTACAGCAGGAATCGAGCAGAATGTTGGACAACATACGAGAGTGCGGGTTGAGGTTTACCAACGGCAAGACCGGGATCTGTTGTATCAGCCGTATCTCGATCCCAGGCTGAGCAACGGCAAAGTATTCATCCCTCCTGTCGCTCCGCTGTTTGAGAACTCGTTGCGGGGACGCGCACGCGGTTTCGAGGTATACGTGCAGAGAAGCAGTTCCAAAGGCTTGACGGGATGGGTGTCTTATGCTTACGGCCACACGTGGATGCACGACGGCGTAACGAACAGTTCGTTCCCATCGGATTGGGATCAAAGGCATACCCTGAATGCATATGCGAGCTATCGTCTCCGCCCAACTTTGAACGTCAGCACGAGATGGACTTATGGCAGCGGGTTTCCGGTGCCCGGATATTTCACGGGAACCAGCCCGAATTACTATCTTTCGAACGAGCGGAACAGATTAACCTTAGGGCCGTATCGACGTGTTGACGTTCGGATCAATAAAATCTGGGAGCACGAATCGTGGAGCACAACACTATATGGCGAGGTGCTGAATGCGACAGACGCGACCAATTATCGATTCGGCAGCCTGGACGGTTACGGGGTCAAAAACAAGCTCGCGTTCTTGTCGATCGATACGATGTTCCCGATACTGCCGTCGGCAGGGGTGGTTTTCGAGCTCGGCAGACGCCATTAAGTTTTGACATGCGCGCGCCAGGTGGCGAGAAAACTCGTCAGCGCGGAGGGACGGCGGCGGCGAAGAACGATTGCGGTCACGGCAACGAAGGTCCAGACGAGAAAAGCTGCAGTGATCCACGTTTTCACACCGATGCCGAACACAGGCGGCAGCACGAACTGAGCTAAGAAGAGAATGAACAGCGTCAATGCTTCCCACCAACAAAATTGCATGTTGATAAGGAATATGAGACCGACCAGGCTTTGAGCGATTGTGAGGAGCAGCTCCGATTGCTGTTCAGGATCGAGAGGAATGGAGGATACGGAGTGGCGGCTCGCGGAAAACACAACGGGTAGCATCGCCATGAGGAGTGTCCACTGATTGATGTTGCTGGACACGATATTCATCAGTGCCGTCGATGCATTCTTTTCCTGCCGCGCAAAGTAGAAGGTGGAGAGAAGCTCGGGAAATTCGGAGATAACGGGTGCGAGCCACTGGATTACAAGAAAACTCGGGATTCCGATTGCAGTCGAAAATGCAATGAGACTTCCAAGAAACGGCTCAGCGGTGAAATAGATCAAGACTCCTCCGATGAGGAAGCAGGCTGCAATCGAGAGATTGCGTGATGATCGTGGCGCAAGCGCGATTGTGCGCGGAACAGGTTCAAGATCGTCGATGCCCTCGTCGTGCTTGGGCGGCAATTTCGAGAGCAAAATAAGGTAAGCCGCATAGAGCGCCGTCAAGAACAGGCCATCGTAGGCGTGGAGGGATGCCTTGAGCCAAATGACTACGGCATAGATCAAGGGAAAGAAAAGGCCGAATACTTCGATACTGTGGTGAACGTCGAGTTGAATGAAGCGAAGCGGTTTCCCGGTGCGGCGGCGGTGCACGAGGGCGGCCGTCATGTAGATCATCGGCCAGGCGAGCCCGGTGAGCAGACGAACAGCGCCGGTGAGGTTGGCGAGTAGAAGCGGCACCTGCTGTTTCCAGGCGAGCACGGCTTCTACGGCAAACTCGGGCAGCGTTTGCATCCAGGCGAGAATGGCGAGCGCGACGCCCTGCGCAACGAAGAACTGCGCAGATTCC
>JAFAQG010000159.1 GCA_019246575.1 Acidobacteriaceae bacterium | reverse complement strand
GCAGATTACTGAAATCCCCCGCCCGCATCGCGTCCGTGGGAACCGTGGATACTTGCTGCCGCTTATCGCGTTGATATCTCGGCTCGCCGGCGAAGAAAAAGAACGTCTTATTGCGGCCGTTATACAGCTTCGGGATGATAACCGGTCCCCCAAGCTGTCCATCGAACTGGTTCCAGCGCAGATTATTTACGGGCCGATTGACGCTCGCCAACGTGTAGGGCGCAGCATTCGTATCCGGATTCCGTAAATACCACAGGGCCATGCCGTTGAAATCGTTGGTTCCGGATTTCGTCGTGACACTGATGATCCCGCCGCCACTCTTGCCATACTGCGCATCGAAGCCGTTAGTCGTGACCGTAAATTCCTGCACAGTTTCGGGGGAGAATGAGACCGCTTCTCGCGCCAGGCCAACTCCGGTGTTGCTGACACCGTCTGCGAGCATGTTCGTGCTTCCGGCGCGCCCCCCATTCGCCTGGAGATTGTAGCCGGGCAACGGAGGCCCGCCGCCCAGCGTCGGATCCGAACTTCCCACATCCCCACTAACGTTCGGTACGGTAACCGCAAGGTCGAGAACGCTTCGCGTCGGCAGCGGTGTATCGTTCAGCATGCGCGCGGAAATCGTCTGCCCCAGCGAGCCCGATTCGGTATTCACCAAGGGCGTGGTCTCCGCAACCGTCACTTCCGTGCTGACGTTTCCGGGCTGTAAGGTCACGTTGGCCGTGGCCACACTAGATGTGTCCACCTTGACGTTCTCCATGAGCGCTTTCTGGAAACCCGGCGCCTCCACCTCGACCTGATAAGTGACCGGTTCCAAGTTCTCCTGGATAAAGGACCCCTTACTGTTGGTCTTCAGCTTGCGAGTCTCATTCGTACCCTTGTTGATGATCGTTACCGAGGCATCGGGAACGACCGCGCCGGTGGGATCGGTCACGTTGCCGGTAATTCCCCCTCGATTCGTCTGCGCAACCGCCGCCGACGCAAAAATCACCAACAAAGAAAGCGGCGCGAGCCACGCTGGACGCCGCAACGCCGTGAACATCCCCGAGATGCACATACCTGCTCAGCCTTCCAAAAGTGAAATAAGCGCGAGTGGGCCCCGGAACGAGCTATCACCCCTGATCGCAATTCTAAATTACCTCAATCGAATCACCTCAAAGCCGCACGCCGGCCACTCCTCGCGCCCGATGACGTAAAATAAACCCGGTTGCGATTCAATGGCGTCCCAGAGGCTGGTTTCTACCGCTTGACACGGGGCCGCGAAGGTGAAACTCTTCTAGGTGCAGTTTAGATAAAGGAACTCTGATATGGCACTTACTACAAAAGTTCGGCGCGTCGGCAATGTGGCGGTTGTGGATCTCCATGGAAAAATCACCCTGGGCGAAAATACCGGAATTCTCCGGGACGAGCTGCGGTCCTTGCTCTCTCAGGGCACCAAGGAGATCGTTCTCAACATGGCCGGTGTTACGTACGTCGACAGCGCCGGTCTCGGCGAATTAGTCGGCGCATACACAACGGCCGCGAACCAGGGCGGTTCCGTCAAACTCCTCAACTTGCAAGGGAAATTGAGGGACCTGATGCAGATCACAAAGCTGCACACCATCTTTCCATCGTTCGATAACGAGCAAGCTGCCATCGCGAGCTTCGGTTCCCCCGCCGCCGCAGCCAGCCCGGCCGCCAGCTAATGAATCACGGGAACTGAGCCGCGATAACGGGAACCGAGCCGCGAGCGCCAGGGAGCGGTCTTCTGCCGGTCGGCCCTGCCCCCCTAACTCCTTACCTGCTTCAACCGGTAATCGCCCACACCCCACAACGGCACGACGCGGCACATCTCAAACAGCCGCGAACGTGCTCTCTCGCCCACTCGCTGTTCAAGCAACGGCCGCATCGGCTCTCCTGCCTGTCTATCTCTCGCCGTCGTAACCCCGCCGAAATCCGGATCCGAGCAGTTCGTCGTCGCAATCAGCGCCTTGCGCTGATTGTATCGGTACGTAATTATCGCCGTCACTGTGTCTTCCACCCAATCCGTTACGCGATGCGCTCCCAAATCGTCCAGCAGCAAAATCTCCGTCTCGAGCGCACTCCGATACGCTTCCCGGCTTGTCGTTCCCAACGCCTCGCTGTAACCTTCCCGGATCCGGTCCAGCAAGTTCTGGTAATCGAAAAAAACGCCGTCGTGCCCGCGGGCGAGCAACTGTCGCAGCGCCGCGACGGCAAGATACGTCTTGCCTGTTCCCGGCGGCCCCGCCAGCAGTAAACCGGGTTTCGATACCGCCGGATACTCGCGGATGTAACTCATGATCGTGATCATCGCTCGCGCCAGAATGTCCCTCTCGAGCGGATTATCGACCGGCAGAATAATATCTTCGGTCGACGCACGCGCATAGTTCTTCGGGATCTGTGCGCTGCGTTCCAGGTCATCGGCCCGGCTCTCGGCAACACACCGGCAACGATCCGCCTGCGAAACGCCGTCGCGCTCCGAAACAATCCATCCCGTGCCGCCGCACAGCTTGCAATCGAACTTCGCCATATACGCCGCTTTGCTAATCGATAACGATCAGCCGTTCACCCGCCTCCACCGTCGCACCCTCGACGGCGTACATTCGCGCTACTACACCCTCCTTCGGCGATCTCAGTTCGTTCTGCATCTTCATTGCTTCCACCACCACCAGCGGTTCGCCTGCGCTTACCCGTTTGCCTGCTTCAGCCAGAACTTTGATAACTTTTCCCGGCATTTGCGTACGCACGTCCACCGATCCCTGCTTTGAAACACCTTTGCTCTTTGCGGAACGGTCCCTCGGGTCGCCAACACAAACGAAATACCGTCGCCCTTCTGCCCAAAGCTCCAGCCCGTCTCCCACCCGCGTTGAATGCACCGTAAAACTCCGGTTGCGGAGCAGCACCGAGTATGTGCCCGCGACGCTCTCCGCAAGGGACGCAGTTCCAGACCCGCCTTGAACGCCCTCTACCGTATAACGCGCTTCAGTTCCATCCGTTTCGAAATCGAGAACAAAAGTGCGGTCGTCTATCTCAATCCTGAGCTTCAAACTAGAAACCTTTGTCTGCCTGCTCGCCGCCACAGACTTGCATCCGCTTCCGCGCCACGCTGCACCTCCGGGCCCCTCGTGTTCGCTTGCGCCGCTGCCAGCATCACCGCCGTAAGCACATCCGGATCCTCGTCTTCTGACCGGCTCGACCGCATGAACTCTCCCAGTAATCCCGTGTCAAGATCGCCCGCCACGAACCGCTCCTCCCGCATCAGGCGCTCGAATAATCCGAGATTCGTCGTCACCCCCGAAATCCGATATTCTTCAACAGCGCGGCGCATCCGCTGAATCGCAATCCCGCGTGTCTCGCCCCACACCGTCAATTTCGCGAGCAGCGGATCATATTCCATCGGCACCGTCCAGCCTGCGTACACACCGCCGTCCACTCTCACTCCCGGCCCGCCCGGCTCCGCATAGTCGAGGATCTTGCCCGGACTCGGGAAAAAATTGTTCTCCGGATCCTCCGCATACACTCTGCACTCGATCGCCGACCCCGTCCATCGAATGTCGTCTTGTCGCAACGACAGTCGCTCTCCCGCCGCGATGCAAATCTGCCGGCGCACCAGGTCGACGCCCGTCGCCCACTCCGTCACCGGATGCTCCACCTGCAAACGCGTGTTCATTTCCAGGAAATAAAAATTTCCGTCCTGATCGGCTAGAAACTCCAGCGTCCCCGCATTCGAATAATTCACCGCCGATGCAATCTTCAAAGCGGCCTCTCCGATCCTGTGCCGCAGCTCGGGTTTCGACAACACCAGCGGCGACGGACACTCTTCCACTACCTTCTGATGCCGCCGTTGAATCGAGCACTCACGCTCGCCCAGGTGAATCAGGTTGCCGTATTCATCTCCCAATACCTGCACCTCGATGTGGCGGGGTCGCTCGATAAGCTTTTCTATGTAGACTTCCCCCGACCCGAATGCGCGTTCGGCCTCGCTCGCGGCATTGCGCATCGCGGATTCTAACTCGGCTTCACCCTCGACTCGCCGCATCCCCTTGCCGCCACCCCCCGCCGCCGCTTTCAACAGAATCGGGTACCCAATCGCACTCCCAGCCGCGCAGGCCTCGCGATAATTCTTCAGGCCTTGCTCGGTGCCGGGCACAACGGGCGCGCCTGCCGAAATCGCAATCCGTCGCGCCCCCGTCTTCGAGCCCATCTGCTCAATTGCACGCCGGCTCGGACCGATAAACTTAATCCGCGCCTCCTCGCAAGCGCCTGCAAAATCCGCATTCTCGCTCAGAAATCCGTATCCCGGATGAATCGCCTCCGCGCCCGTCCTTCGCGCCACGTCAATGATCTTCCCGCCCGCCAGATAGCTCTCGGACGATGCTGCACCACCAACGC
>JAFAQG010001028.1 GCA_019246575.1 Acidobacteriaceae bacterium | reverse complement strand
AGGCAAGTCTGCGAAATCATATAGGAATGCACACCGGAGCGCAGTTGTTCGTCGAAGCGCTGCAGCGGCTCGGAATCGACAGGATCTTCACGCTCGTCGGTGACCACTTGAACGAAGTCTTAGCCGAAGCCGCGCGTGCCGGCGTCGATATCATCCACATGCGCCACGAGTCCGGCGTCACGCACGCCGCCGATGCGTACGCGCGCATCACGCGACGGCCTGCGATCGCAGTTGTAACCGGCGGCCCGGGTCACACGAACTCGCTAACGGGAATCGCGACCGCCTATCTCGCCTGTAGTCCGCTGATCGCGGTCAGTGGCAGCCGCGCAAACTCCGTCGCCGACCGGCAAGGCTTCCAAGACATCGACCAGCTCGGGATGACGCGGCCCGTCGTGAAATGGGCCGCTCAGCCTTTCTCGGCCGCGCAAATTCCGTTCTATCTCGCACGCGCCTATGCGGAAGCGACTGCGGCACGCATGGGCCCGGTACACTTGACCATCCCGGTCGATATTTTTTCGGCATTCGTTTCCGAATCTCCGGTGATGCCTCCCATCACGCCGGCCCAACTCCCGCCCGCGTCCGAGACCGAGATCGGCGCTGCGCTCGACTTAATTCGCACCGCCGAACGTCCGATTGTCATTGCAGGCAGCGGCGTCTGGTGGAGCGATGCCGGGACCGAGCTAAAACAATTCATCGAGCATATGTCACTTCCGCTCTACACGATCACCATGGCTCGCGGCGTTGTTCCCGATGATCATCCACTCTGTTTGGGCTATGCCGACCCCGCACTCAATCGCGCCGCACACCGCGCTTTTCAGGACGCCGATCTGTTTCTCATTCTCGGCAAACGGATCGACTTCCGCCTCGGATTCGGCGGGCCGCGAGTGCTGGCGAAAGATGCAAAATGCATTCAGGTCGACATTCATCCTCAAGAGTTCGGCATGAATCGCGCCATCGATCTCGCGATCCTTGCGGACGTGAAGAAAGCGCTTGAACAACTGCTCAAAGCCGCTGCGGCGCCCGAACCTCGGACCGCATGGCTGAAGCATCTGCACGCCTTGCACGAAGACTGGCGTCAGGCAATCCGAAAAGCCGCTTTCGACACCGGACATCCCATGCATCCTGCAGCGTTCTACGCCGAATTGCGCGAGCATCTTCCGCGTGAAACCCTTTTCTCCTGGGACGGCGGAGACTTCACGCATTGGGGCCGCGCCGGCATCCCGGCTCTACACGCCGGCGGCTGGTTGCGACTCGGTCCGCTCGCTGCTATCGGCTCGGCGCTGCCGAATGGAATCGCACTGAAGCTCGCGCACCCCGATCAACCTGTAGCCGTCATCACTGGCGACGGCGCGCTCGGCTTTTATATCGCCGAACTCGAAACCGCAGTGCGTTATAAGCTGCCGCTGATCATCATCGTCGGCAACGATTCCGGCTGGGGACTCGAGCGTGAACTGCAGCGCGCTCAGATGGACCACACCGTGGCCTGCGAATTGTCCTCAACTCGTTACGACATCGTCATGAAAGGCTTCGGCGGAGACGGCGAAAGCGTCGAGTCGCTCGACCAGATTCCTGCCGCCCTCCAACGCGCCTTACGTTCGAGCGTGCCGTACTTACTCAATGTCATCGTTCGCGGTGTGCGATCCCCATTCACCGAGTGGACGCTTGCGGGGAAGCAGAAAAGGGCGTCGTAGCCATGAACGCCTCGTCCAATCGAATGATCGTTTTCTGTCAAATCGCTTTCGCCACGGCGGCCGTCGCATTCGCGGTACGAGCGCACAAAAGCAGCGACGCGGAGTCAACCGACAGCTGGCCTTCCTACGGTCACGACTTGGCCGGAAGCCGGTACTCCCCGCTTACCCAGATCGACCGCACAAATGTCGCGCGCCTCAAACCGGCATGGGTCTTTCACACCGGCGAGATCTCTGATGGACGCGAGCGCCGTCAACGCACCGGATTTGAAACGACACCGCTCGTCGTCGACGGTACGCTGTACCTGACAACTCCCTTTAGCCGTGTCGTCGCCCTCGATCCCGAAACCGGAGCTCTCCACTGGACGTTCGATCCCAAAATCGACTTGACTTGGGATTACGGCGATGGCCTGATCAATCGCGGAGTCGCGACATGGCTCGATGAAAAACGCAGTACCGGCCAGCCCTGCCGGCGTCGAATCTTCGAGGCCACGCTCGATGCGCGCCTGATCGCGCTCGATGCCGCCACCGGACACCCATGCAGCGATTTCGGAAGCGCGGGGGAAGTAAGCCTGAGGGACATCCCGAATTACGAGCGCGGCCGCTACCACATGACATCCCCACCGCTCGCGATTGACGGGCTCGTCATTGTAGGTTCCGCTATCAACGACAACAACCGTGTCGATATGCCGTCCGGCCTCGTTCGAGCATTCGATGCACGGTCTGGAACGTTACGTTGGACTTGGGACCCGCTTTCGGCGCATAAGCCGGGACCAGCGTGGAAGACCGGCGCCGCGAATGCCTGGACCATGCTCGCAGCCGATCCTGATCGCCATCTTGTTTTTGTTCCCACCGGCAGCGCTAGTCCCGACTACTATGGCGGCCTCCGTCCCGGCGACGATAAGTGGGCGGATTCCGTCGTGGCGCTCCGATCGCAAACAGGCGAACTTGCCTGGGGTTTCCAGCTTGTGCATCATGATCTCTGGGATTACGACACAGCTTCGCCGCCCTTGCTCGCGACAATCCATCGCGATGGCCACAACATTCCCGTGGTCGTCGAAGGCAACAAGACCGGCTTCTTGTATGTTTTGCATCGCGAGACCGGAATGCCGGTGTTTCGTGTAGAGGAACGCCGCGTACCGCAGAGCGATGTGCCCGGCGAAACTACCTCGCCGACACAGCCAGTTCCCGTTTCTCCTGCCGCCGTCGCGCCTCAGCGCTTTTCAGCGGAGCAGGCCTGGGGAATCACCGAACAGGATCGAAAAACTTGTCGCAACTGGATTGACGGTCTCCGCAATCAGGGCCTGTTTACGCCACCGAGCGTTCGGGGCACGCTCCAGATGCCCGGCAATGTCGGAGGAATGAACTGGAGCGGCTATGCCTTCGATCCTGAACGTAACCTTCTCATCACAAATACAAACAATGTGGCAGCAGAAGTAAAACTGATCCCCCGCTCGTCATTCC
>JAFAQG010000991.1 GCA_019246575.1 Acidobacteriaceae bacterium | reverse complement strand
TAAATGTCCGTTTGCCATTCGAGGTTGAACGCGTTGGATGCCTCAGTTGCGAGCGCACTGTCACCAGCCGCAATGGCATCAGGAGTGTAGCCGAGCGGCGGCAGATTGAGCCAGACGAAATACTTGGCTCCTGCTGCGCTTAGGATGCGGATGTCGGATTCGATATTGTTCGCGGCGGTCAACGGATTCATGCCGTCGGCGATGTCGTTCGCTCCTGCCCAAAACGTGTACAGCGCGTGGGAGGGGGCAGCCGGGTGATCGCCCAGGAATGTCTGAACCTGACTAGCGACTGAGGGGATCAGCACACCTCCGGCGGTATCGGCACCTCCGAATGCGTAATCGGTTCCGCCATTCAGAGAAGATGCCGGGACGGGGACGTTTAGCTTGGGCGCGAGTTGCTCGACCCATACTCCGAAGGGTCCACGCGTGGCAGGGTTTGTATCCGGGCCATCGGTATAGCGGCCGTGATCATAGTTCGACCCGGGAGAAAATCCGAGAGTCAGAGTGTTGGTGTTACCGACATCCGAAAGGCTGTCGCCGAACACGAAGAGCTGGTTGACATCGAGTGGAGCGGAGAAGCACCAAAGCGGAACCAACAGCGTGACGATGAGCGAGGCCAAACGAGTCATGCGCATAACAGATGAACCGATCCCAATCAAATGTCTGCTGTATGATCCGGGCATGGGCACAAACGTTTCTCTCAACCGGCGGCAGCGGAGTGATCTCGTAATCCGCGGGTTTTCGAGACGGGAGTTCGGCCGCATTGCGAGCCTGCTCACCGCGGGTGCGGCCTTGCCCTTCTACAACGAGCACGCGCTTGCGCAACTCTCGAAGGTGAGAAATATTCCGCCGGATGCGGTGAAGATTAACGCCAATGAAAACCCGATGGGACCGTGCCCTGAAGCGGCCGACGCGATTTACAACGTGGTGAAGAAGGGCGGTCGCTACATGTATGAGACCGCGGACGAGCTTGCGGAAGCATTGGCGGCGATGGAAGGCGTGAGGTTCAGCTTTGAACCGGCGGACAGGTATGTCGAGGTCTTCGCCGGGTCGAGCGCGCCACTACACCAAGCGGTGCTGGCGTTCTGCTCGAAGGAGCGTGCGTTTGTAAAAGCAGACCCAGGATACGAAGCCGGCGAGCGCGCGGCCAGTTTTATCGGTGCGAAGGCGGTAAGCGTTCCGCTAACGAAGGGGACTTGGAATCACGATGTGAAGGCCATGGGTGCAGCGGCTGCGAATGCCGGATTGTTTTATATCTGTAATCCAAATAATCCAACAGGCACGGTGACGAGCAGGGCGGATATCGAATGGCTGGTCGCGAACAAGCCCGCCGGCTCCATTGTGATGATCGATGAGGCCTACATACATTTTTCTAAGAACGCCGTGAGTTGTGTTGACCTGGCGGCGAACGACAAAGACGTCATAATTCTACGAACTTTCTCAAAGCTGTACGGCATGGCGGGTTTGAGGGCGGGCGCGGCGATTGCGCGTCCGGACTTGCTCGATAAAATTCGGGTATACAGCGCAGGCGCGATGCCCATAACCGCGATGGTGGGCGCGACAGCGAGCCTGAGAGCGAAAAACATTGTAGCCGAGCGCCGCGAGATCATGTCGGACAACCGGGAAGATACTTTTGACTTTCTTACCTCGAAAAATATTGAATTTATCCCTTCCGAAAGTAACTGCTTCATGATGAATGTGAAAGACACCGGTCAGAATTTCTATAACAAGATGACGATGGAAAAAGTGTATATCGGCAGAGTGTGGCCGGGGTGGCCCACGTGGGTACGAGTGACGGTGGGGACGAGAGAGGAAATGGCGAAGTTTAAACAAGCGTGTGTCAAGTGTTACAACGCGTAGTAACGAAGACGAAGTTAGCGCCGTTAGAGGGCGGAGACAAAGTCGCCGCAAGGCGTTTCTTATTTTTTTCGCAATCCTATTGGTTCTTTCGACCGCTGCGCTGATTTATTGGTTGTACGCCCGGCAGTTTGAATCGACAGACGACGCTCAGGTCGACGGACATTTGAATCCTGTGACCGCGCGCGTGGACGGCACGATCGTCAGAGTGTACGTGGAAGACAATCAGACCGTGAGCACAGGGGAACCGCTGGTTGATTTGGATACGCGCGATTTCCAGGTTGCGCTGGATCAGGCGCGTGCGCAGCTTGCGCAGGCACGCACGCAGGTGAGTGCGCAGCAACCGAATGTCCCAATAACGCAGGCTGAGAATGTGACGAACCTCAGTTCGGGAGAGGCGCAGGTGGCCAGTTCGCGGGCCGCGTTGGAAACGGCGGAACGGGATCGCGACACCGCGCGGGCGAGATTGGCGGAGTCCGAAGCTCTGAACACACGTGCGCAGGCAGATTTCGAAAGGTACAAGCTGTTGATCGCCAAAGACGAGGTTTCGCAACAGGAATACGATCAGATAGTTGCAACAGCCAAATCGCAGGCCGCAACAGTCGCCGCGAATCAGGCTGCGTTATCCGCGGCAGAGCATACGGTGGATCAGCGACGCGCGCAAGTTGCGGAATCACAGGCACGGCTTGCGCAGTATCAAAAAACGGCATCGCAGATGCTGGCTATACGCCGCGCGACGGTTCAATCGCAACGAGCAGCGGCCGACACGGCAGAGGCGGAACTCGAGCAAGCGCAACTGAAGTTGAGCTACACGAAGATTGTTGCTCCGGTAGATGGAATTGTGCTGCGGCGTTCGGCGGAGGTGGGGGCCCATATCTCGGCCGGTCAGCAATTGATGCAGATCGCGCAGATGAAGGGATTGTGGGTCACAGCCAACTTCAAAGAGACACAACTACGGGCGATCAAACATGGGCAGAGCGCGAGGATTCACGTCGACGCGCTGGAAGAAGACTTCGAGGGCGTGATCGAGAACATAGGTGCGGCGACCGGAGCAGTGGCGAGTGTTCTGCCTCCCGAGAATGCGACAGGCAATTTTGTGAAGGTGGTGCAGCGTATCCCGGTACGCATTCGTTTCAATCCCAATCAGGACGGGCTTGCGCGATTGCGGCCCGGCATGTCGGTCGAGCCCAAGGTCCGGATCCAGTAACGAATGGCTGTACCGCACGGCGACTGGAAGCCATCGCATAATCCCTGGCTGGTGGCACTTACAGTAACGCTCGCGACCTTCATGGAAGTACTGGATTCCTCGATTGCGAACGTTGCATTGCCGCACATCGCCGGCTCGCTGGGAGCGACATACGAGGAAGCGACATGGGTGCTCACGAGCTATTTAGTATCGAGCGCGATTGTTCTTCCGATTTCGGGATGGCTCTCGACAGTCATCGGTCGGAAACGCTTCTACATGCTATGTGTGGCGCTATTCACCGCCTGTTCTTTCTTGTGCGGCATAGCGCCGAGCCTGGCTGTGCTGGTGTTCGCGCGTGTGCTGCAAGGCGCGGGCGGCGGCGGACTGCAACCCTCGGAGCAAGCGATTCTCGCCGATACCTTCCCCGTTGAGAAGCGTGCAATGGCGTTTGCTTTTTATGGCATGGCGGTTGTTGTTGCGCCGGCGATCGGGCCGACGTTAGGCGGCTGGATTACCGATAACTACACCTGGCACTGGATCTTCTTTATCAATCTCCCGGTTGGGATCTTGTCGCTATTTCTGACGCACCGGATGGTAGAAGACCCGCCGTGGATTGAACAGGAGAGGCAAGCGGGCATCAGGATTGACTACATTGGACTGGCATTGATCGTCACAGGAGTGGCGTGTTTTCAATTTGTGCTTGATAAAGGCCAGGAGAATGATTGGTTCGCATCGGCCTTAATCAGGACGATGTTTAGTATTGGCGTACCGCTGCTGGTTGCGTTCTTTTTATGGGAGTGGTATCACCCGGATCCTATCGTAGATGTTCGGCTGCTCAAGAATCGTAACTTTGGCACGGCTGTTTTCTTTTCGTTCATTTTAGGAGTCGTATTGTTCGGATCGACGGTGCTGATTCCGGAGTTCCTGCAGACGAGTCTGGGTTACACGGCCGAACGGGCGGGCATGGCATTATCGCCCGGTGGATTGGTGCTGATGCTGATGATGCCGATTGCGGGGCGCATTACGGGAACGAAGATCGACCCTCGCATTCTGGTGTCCTTAGGGTTTCTCGGCACATCCTTGACGCTGCACCTCATGACCATTATCTATCTGGGCATCGATTTTCGGACTGTGGTAATTCTGCGCATGATTCAAGTTATTTTTATGCCGCTGATTTTTATTCCTATCAGCACGTTGAACTACATCGGAGTTCCGCGCGAGAAGAACAATCAGGTGTCGGGGATGTCGAATTTTGCACGGAACATGGGTGGGGCGATCGGAACTTCGCTGCTGACGACTTTTCTGGCACGACAGAATCAGCAGCACCAGGCCAACTTTGCGACCCATACTGCCAGCTTCGCTTTCAAGCGAATGCTTGCGGAGTTTACTACGATGTTTCAATCGCAAGGTTTCGACCCGGTGGTCGCAGGCGAGAAGGCGATGCGGATGGCGGAGCGAACTTTCGCGGCGCAGAGCAACGCGCTTACGTTTGAAAACAGCTTCTGGGTTATGTCTGCGGTTGTGGCGTGTCTCACGCCATTACCTTTCATCATGCGACGTCCACGCCCGGGTGAACAGCGGGCCGGGGCGGGGCATTAGCGGCGACACCGGGCTCAAATCGCGATTGCAGCTCGGGTGCATGGGAGGCGATATCGCGCCGCAACCGGAGGAGTGCGAGGTCCTTGGCTTTCGCTTCCAGCATAATGTCAAAGTTCAAGCCGTTCGTCTCCTGCGCAAAACGGATGAAGTCAAAAGGATGGATGTAGTCGGCATGAGCGGTCCAGGTGGGCGGCTGCAAGACTTTCTTCTTCCTGCCGGTTTTCCGAGTAATACGGACGATTTCTCGCGCCTGTGTTCGCGGCGACGAATAGTGAATTTTGGGCCGCACAGTGTCCGGCCAGGTGCGCAGGAATCGCTCGAGCGTACATCGCCAAGCCAAGCGTTCGGGGTTGAGGCACTGATGATGCTGCATGTCGAAAACCAACCGAACGCCTGTGAGCTCGTGAATTTGCAGGAGATCCGCAGCGCTGAAGCGAATGTCGTCATTTTCGAGCGCCAAGCGACGGCGTGCCGGTTCGGGCAGATGCTTATAGCACGTCACCCAACGGTTGATCGCGGCGGGCTTATCGTCGTACATGCCACCTACATGGATGACGATGACTGCTTCCGGACCTAGATTCATCAGATCGAGTATTTCTGCGTGCGCGGTGAGATCCTTGACACTTTGGCGGCGTAGCGCCGGGTCGGGCGAATTCATGACGATGTATTGCGAGGGGTGAAACGATAGACGCAGACCCATGCTGTTTGCACGCTGGCCGAGGGATGCGAGCTCCCGCCGGCTCTCTTTAATTTGCCGATGAAATTGCAGCAGATCGGGATGGGTTACGTAAGGGGCGATGTCCGAAGACATCCGGTACATTTGAATGTTTGCTTGTTCGAGATACGTGAAGATCGCATGGAGGCAATCGATCGAGACGCACAAGTGGGGGTTCGATTGCCACCTT
>JAFAQG010000964.1 GCA_019246575.1 Acidobacteriaceae bacterium | reverse complement strand
ACCCGCTCGAAAACAACATCAATTTCCCGGCGGGGATTCTGCAACCGCCGTTTTACAATAACTCGGCCGATATGGCAGTGAACTTCGGCGGAATCGGAGCTGTGATCGGACACGAACTGACGCACGGTTTCGACGACCAGGGACGACAGTACGATGCAGACGGTAATCTTCGCGATTGGTGGACGAAACAGGACGCAGCGGAGTTTAAAAAGCGCGCTGATTGCATTGCAAATGAATACTCAGGTTTCAGCCCTCAGCCCGGTGTAAACCTGAACGGTCGTCTGACACTAGGCGAAAACGGCGCGGACAATGCCGGTATCCGCTTGGCATTTGCGGCACTACTCGGCGGTTTGCAGAACGGAAGCGTCACCGACCAGAAGCTTGACGGCTATACTCCGCAGCAGCGGTTCTTTCTGGGATACGCACAGATTTGGTGTCAGAACGTTCGGCCTGAAGAATCCCACTATCGCGCCCAGACGGATCCGCATTCGCCCGGTCAATTTCGCGTTAACGGCGTACTGCAGAATATGCCCGAATTCGCGTCCGCCTTCGGATGTTCCGCCGGACAGCCCATGGTATCTGCCAACGGATGCAGGGTTTGGTAGCTCACGCTGATTACACTTTAAACAGGCGATGAGATCAGCATCTTTAGCAACGGGTGCACTTTGTCTGTGTATATGTGTCGGCTATCTGCAAGCACAGAATGCCACAGTACAGTCGGCCGGCGGCCTCGACCTGAAGGCGATCGACAACTCCGTTGACCCCTGTGACGATTTCTATGAATACGCTTGCGGAACCTGGATGAAGAACAACCCCATACCTGCAGACGAAAGCAGCTGGGGCAGATTCAATGAGCTCTACGATCGCAATCAGGCGATCCTTCGCGACATCCTCGAAGACTCAGCGCGCCATCAAAATGCATCCGCTATTGACCAGAAGATTGGTGGCTTCTACCAATCCTGCATGAACGAAGCTCTCATTGAACAGCGTGGTACGACGCCTCTGAGACCGGAGCTCGACCGCATCTCGCAAATACGCACTCGTGAGCAGCTTCTGGACGAGGTCGCGCGGCTGCACCAACGGCAGGTGGGCGTATTTTTTAGCTTCAACTCAATGCCCGATCCCAAGAACGCGCGCATGATGATCGCCGACGTCGATCAAGGCGGCCTCGGGCTGCCCGAACGTGATTACTATTTCCGAACGGATGCGCAATCCGTTGAGCTTCGGAAGAAATACGTATCTCACATCGCAAAATTGTTTCAACTGATCGGTGTCGCAGAGCCGGATGCGGCGAAGAAGGCCAACTCCGTTATGTCCCTCGAAACCGATCTGGCCAAAGCCTCGCTCGATATCACGACCCGCCGCGACCCACAAAAGCTGGTGCACGAAATGTCGAGTTCCGACCTCGAGCAGCTCAGCCCGAACTTCAACTTTGAGCAGTTCTTCACAGCTGTTACGGCGCCGCACTTCACGATGCTCAATGTGGACGTTCCCGAGTTCGTGAAAACGTTCAGCCAGATGACGGCAACCCGCAGCATGGATGATCTGAAGGACTATCTCGTCTGGCACTACCTGAATGCCGGCGCGAGACTCCTGCCCAAGGCCTTCGTAGACGAGAACTTTGACTTTTACGGCCGAACGCTTTCCGGCGCCAAAGAACTGAAGCCGCGCTGGAAACGCTGTGTTGCCGCAACAGACGATGAGCTCGGCGAAGCGCTTGGCCGTAAATTCGTCGAGAAAACTTTCGGCGAGCAGGGGAAGCAGCGAACACTCGCAATGGTTCACGAAATCGAGGCGCAGATGGGCAAGGACATCCAATCGCTTTCGTGGATGAGTCCTGAAACAAAGAAACAGGCATTAGTCAAATTGGATGCTGTAGCTAACAAAATTGGGTATCCGGAGAAATGGAGAGATTACTCGACCGTAAATATTGTCAACGATGATTACTTCGGAAACTGGTTCCGCGCGAATGAGTTCGAGAGCAAGCGCGAGCGCGACAAGATCGGCAAGCCAGTGGACCGAACGGAATGGCAAATGAGCCCGCCGACCGTGAACGCCTATTACAATCCGACAGAAAACAACATCAATTTTCCGGCAGGCATCCTCCAGCCGCCCTTCTATTCCAATAAAGCGTCCGATGCGGTTAACTACGGCTCCATCGGCGTCGTGATCGGTCACGAACTGACGCACGGCTTTGATGATGCAGGACGTCAGTTCGATGCCGAGGGAAACCTGAAGGACTGGTGGCAAAAGACTGATGCCGAGCAGTTCCAGAAGCTGGCCGATTGCTTCGTCAACGAATACAGCAAATTTACGGCTGCACCCGGGGTCCAGGTCAACGGCAGACTTACACTTGGGGAAAACACAGCCGATAACGGCGGCATACGGCTGGCATATCTCGCGCTTCTCGATGATCTCGCGAAGAAGGGCCTTTCCAGCACAGAGAAAACGGGTGAATATACGCCGGAACAGCAGTTTTTTCTCGGATTCGCGCAGGTCTGGTGCGAGAATATGCGGCCGGAAGAGGCGCGTCAACTCGCGCTCGGCGATCCGCATGCGCCCGGCAGGTTCCGAGTCGATGGTGTCGTGCCCAATATGCCGCAGTTTAGCCGGGCTTTCGGATGCAAACTTGGCGAGAAAATGTACGCGGCTCAAGGCTGCCGTGTTTGGTAGCAGTATCCGCAATTCGATCCAATTATTGAATGTCTGAAGAAGTTACCGATAATCCGCTTCTGATAGAGCGCCTGCCGGTCCCATTCGACGCCATCAGGCCTGAGCACGTCGAACCCGCAATCGATCTGCTGCTACGCGAGATGCGAAAACGGCTTGCCGACCTCGGCAGCCCGCACGTTCCGCGCACTTACAAGGACGTGTTATCAAGGCTCGATCACATGACCGAGCCCCTCGATTATGCGATGGCAATCGTTCGGCACTTGGAATCGGTTGCGACTACCGCCGAACTCCGTGCGGCATACAACAACGTGCAAGAGCCCGTAAGCCTGTTTTACAGTTCGATACCCCTCGACGCGAACGTATGGGCTGCCATTAAGGCCGTGAACGAGAGCGCCGAGGCGCAGACTCTCGAACCGGTACACAGACGTTTTCTCCAAAAGACGGTCTCGGGGTTCCGCCGCGCTGGCGCAGATCTCGATGCCTCGGGCAAGGAGAAACTGGAGGCTCTGGATGTCGCGCTCACCAAGGCAACGACGAAATTCTCCGAAAATGTTCTAGATGCAACCAACGCATTCGAATACGTGATCACAGACGAATCGAAACTCGCGGGATTGCCCGAAAGCGCGCGTATAGCAGCACGGGAAAGCGCAAAGAGCAAGGGCAGGGAAGGCTGGCGGCTTACTTTGCAAGCTCCGAGCTATCACGCCACGATGACGTATCTCGACGATCACGACGTACGCCGCGAGGTCTGGCATGCGTCCCACAGCCGCGCTACCTCACGTCAATTCGATAATCGCGCGCTGGTAACGGAAATCCTCGCCCTGCGCCGCCAAAAAGCTCACCTTCTCGGTTACATTGACTTCGCTGACTTGGTGCTCGAAGATCGCATGGCGCGAGCAGGAGAACGGGCCGAGCTTTTCCTTCAGGAATTGCGCGAAAAAACCGAGCCGTTCTTCCGAGATGAAAACGAGAGCTTGGCCGAATTTGCGCAGGAAGTCGGATATTCGAACATCGAGCCGTGGGACGTGGCGTACATAGCCGAGAAGCAACGGCTCAAGCTGTACGATTTCGATGAAGAAGCGCTTCGTCCGTATTTCGAACTCGATCGGGTGCTCGCGGGCATGTTTGATATTTTCAGCCGCATTCTCTCCATAAAGGTCATCGAGGAATCCGGCGTGCCGGGCTGGGATCCGGCCGTTAAGTACTACCGCGTCGAAGATGCAGTCTCCGGCAAGTTTCTCGGCGGCTTCTACACCGACTGGTTCCCGCGCGAAAACAAGCGTGGCGGCGCGTGGATGGATTCCCTCATCGTTGGGCATCCCGACGACGGCAAGCCGCACCTGGGGTTAATGTGTGGAAATCTGACCCCGCCGGTAGCGCATACGCCATCGCTGTTAACGCATAACGAAGTCGAGACTGTCTTTCACGAATTCGGTCATCTGTTACACCATGTTCTGAGCCGGGTTCCCGTGCGGACGCTCGCAGGAACAAACGTGCCCTGGGATTTCGTCGAGCTGCCGTCGCAAATTATGGAGAACTGGTGCATCGAGCGGGCGGCATTGCACCTGTTTGCACGGCACTACCAGACCGGGGAGCCGATTCCAGACGAGCTCTTGCAAAAAATGCGACGCGCGCGGACGTTCCGCACCGCCAATCTCCAGATGCGGCAGCTCGGTTTCGGAATGGTCGATCTCAAGCTGCACCGGGAATACGATCCGGATCGCGATGGCGACGTGCTTGCCTACACGCGCGGCATTCTCGAACAGTTCAGCTCTGTTCCGCTGCCTCCCGAGTACGGCATAATCGCGAGTTTCAGCCATTTGTTCGCCAATCCGGTCGGGTACGGCGCCGGTTACTATTCATATAAATGGGCTGAAGTTCTGGATGCCGACGCATTCACTCGGTTCCAGCGTGAAGGTATCTTCAACGCGAGCACGGGAAGCGACTACCGTCGCAACATTTTGGAATCTGGAGACAGCGACGATCCTTCCGAACTGTACCGGCGCTTTATGGGGCGCGATCCCGAACAGGGCGCTTTGCTGGAGCGATTAGGGCTTGTAGCGGCGTAATTTGTTCTCATGGCTTCCACCTCAACGGAGGAGCGGCTCAGGGAAGCGCTCGACGAGAATATCAGGCTGAAAGAAGAACTGGAAGACATTGTTTACGCCGTCAGTCACGATGTGAAGTCGGCCCTTCGTTCCGTTTCGTCTTACAGCCAGCTGCTGATTCGGCAGAGCCCGGCCGGCGAGCAGACATCGCAGTACGGAAAGTTTATCGCGGACGGTATAGGGTCTGCCGTAGCAATCGTCGATCGCCTCAACACGTTTACAAGGATCTATCGCTCTCCTCCGCGCACCAATATCGCTCTCAAGGTCATCGTCCAAATGACGCTGCTGAAGCTTCAGCAGCAGATCCGTGATTCGAGTGCAGAGATCTCGTGCCGCGAGCTGCCCGAAGTCTCTGTCAATGAGAGTCAGTTCGTACTCCTGTTTGAGAACCTCATTGAAAATGCGCTCCGATATCGCGGCACGGCGCCGCCGCGGGTCGAGATCTCGGCCGAAGAAACCGATGACGGCTATTTGATTTCCGTTGCCGACAACGGCCCGGGCATCGAGCCCCGGTATCATGAATTCGTCTTCCGCCCATTCAAGCGACTGCACGGGAAGGACATTCCGGGAACGGGTCTCGGCCTCGCGATGTGCTCGAAGATCGCTGCCGCGCACGGAGGCAGGATCTGGGTCGAGAGCGACGGCCGGAACGGGTCCACCTTCAAGATCGCCGTCCCCTTCTAACGGCGGTGGAAGCGGCCCACCGGCGGTTCTTTTCAACCACCAAAGTTCCGCCTGCGGCCTTGTTTTGTCGGTCAGAGTGATTTGGCACGACGCGTGTACTTGTGCGCAGGATTCCGCAAATGCGCAGTAAACGCCGAGTGCTGGTCACGATCGCCGTCGCTGTCGCCGGTTGCGCGATGGTCAGCGGTCAGCAGGATGTGGCAGCGGACCGGCAGCATGGCGTGGGACGGCTCAGCATCGTGCAGGGCGAGGTTGACGTACGCCGTGGCGATTCCAGGGAACTTGTCGCAGCCGCGGTCAACGCGCCTGTGGTTGGTCGCGACC
>JAFAQG010000894.1 GCA_019246575.1 Acidobacteriaceae bacterium | reverse complement strand
TCAGGATTGTCCTATTAGAAGATCTCAGACAAATGACGCTATTCTATGTAAGTCCTCACACCAAAGCGCAGTTGAAATGGGTTGGCAATTCCGAAAGGGTTTTAATCTCGGTCCGCTAAGAATTAATCTGTCACGATCTGGCCTTGGTTGTTCAGTAGGTGTGCGCGGCGCACGTATAGGCAAGGATGCACAAGGGCGCGCATATAGCAGCCTTTCGGTCCCGAATACCGGCATTTATCGTCGAGACTACAATCCGGGCGCAAGGATAAAACGTGCCCTCGAGACTACAACTCCGACACCTCCAGTTCCGGTGAGCAATGCCTCGAAGAAGAATTCGCTAAGCTTTCCGGCCTGCGTTGTGATTTCCGCAATCTTATACGCAATCGTCTCCGCCATTGGAGCGTTATTCTGAAATCTAAAACCATGTCCTTTGACATTCGGCGAAGGTGCCGAATTCGCACATAATCCCGAGCCTCGTTGTCCTTGCCTGCTTGTTGTTGGACACATCTGGTTCAATGGCTGGCAATCCGATCAATGAGTTAAATGAAGGCATCCGCGTCTTCACCGAAGAGTTGAGCGCCGATCCGATACCCAGTAAGCGCGTAGAAGTAGCGCCGGTAACTGCAGCGATTCCGAACATTAGCGCTGGGCGAAGGCACTCCCTCTGACTTACGGCGTTGAGGAGGCCGGCGACGTTCATCCCGATTTGAATATAAAGGGCTTGGAAACACATCGGACGAGCACGATATGTCCTGATAAACGCGCTAGCATCCGCTCGTACAAGCTGACGCGAAGTCGGCTACGGTGAGATTGGCGTCCCGCACGGCCTTGCGGAGAATAGATCCGCCCTAGTCGGGAGGGGTCTACGAGTCCTCAAGGATACTTTCCGAGTTGTGGCAGGTTGACGCGGAAGTCGGAACTTGACACCCTCTGACACTCACGACCGCGCGCGATAGTCACAGCAAGAGCCGCTTGCAAAATTAAGAATTGAAACAGCACGGTAAGGAAATGTTTTGAAAGAGGGGCGACGTCCTTGTAATCTGTTGTTTCCAGGCAACTGAAGACAAGGAGCACCCCTATGCAGATTACCCCACGCGAGCGATTGCTGCGTTACGGCCAGTGGCTGCAAGGCACGTTGTTCAGCCTGTGGGAGGCGGAGACGGGAGCCCTTTCCGATAAAGCGAAGCTGTTGATCGCAGTGCTGGAAATGCTGCCGCTCAGCCGACAACTGCCGTGTGCACGCGGATGGCTGGGGCGCCCGGCCAAAGACCGGCAGGCACTGGCGTCGGCTTTCATTGCAAAATCAGTTTACGGCCTGCAGAGCACGCGTCAGTTGCTGCAGCGGTTGCACACGGATCGCCAGTTGCGTTGTGTATGCGGCTGGACAAGCGTGCAGCAGATCCCGCATGAATCCACCTTCTCGCGAGCGTTTCAAGAGTTTGCCGAAACCGAACTGCCGCAGCGGCTGCATGAAGCTTTGATCCTGCATACGCAGCAAGACCGCCTGGTGGGCCATATGGCGCGCGACTCCACGGCCGTTGAAGCGCGGGAGCGCTTCGCAGGAAGCCGGAAACACCCCTCCATTCCGAAACGAAAACGGGGCCGCCCGCGCACATGCCAACGTGCCGCGGCTTACGATGCGAATGAAATTCGGGAGCATAGCCGCAGTCTGGGACATGTACCGCTGATCTCGCCCGTAGCACGCCGGCAGTTCACCTGCGAAAAAGTGAGGCGCAAAAACTCCCACTCGGCTAAGATCGTCCGCCGAGTGAAGGCCGTACCACCCCGGCAACTCACCTGGGCCGAAGAAGATCGCATGCAGGAGCGCAGCATGTGTGAGCGTGTGTTCGCTCGTCTCAAGGACGAATTCGGCGGACGCGCCATTCGTGTCCGCGGCGCAACGAAGATTATGGCGCATCTGATGTTCGGAGTGCTCGCACTCTCTGTCGATCAACTCCTGCGCCTCACCGGATGAAGGCATGCTCAAGGCATCTGAAAAATGTTTTAACCGCTGCCTTCGGCTGGCGTGTGCCTTGCAACTGCTTCTTCCTCACAAAAGACTATGCAGCACTGTCACTCGCCCTGATTAAGATCGAATCCCTTCGAAAAAATCACCTCCAACCCTTTCATGCCTAGCCCACCGGAAAATCCAGCCCCATTTTGCAAATCGTTCACAACTTTCGAAAATATTTCTTTTCCGCAGAGTCTAAACGGTTTACCGCCCTCGCGCTCCTCTTTCCCGATCCGATTTCGCCGTGTCCCGTGCTAGCGTGTAGCCGCAGCATGAACGCCCATTATCAGACATTCCCCATCCGCGATGAACAAGTGATCGACACGCCCGAGCGGACGATCAGCGAAGCGCAGCTCCGCGCCAATCGCGCCAACGCGAAATTGTCCACCGGTCCCCGCAGCGAAACCGGTAAGCGCATTTCCTCGAGCAACGCGGTCAGAACGGGCCTGACCGGCAACACCGTTCTGCTTGCCGGGGACGACGCCGCGCAATACGAGCTCCACGTCCGCCGCTTCTTGAATGAGTACAAACCCGCCGGCGACCGCGAATCCGAGCTCGTCCAATCTCTCGCCGACACTCAATGGCGCTTGAATCGCATTCCTTCTCTCGAGATGAATATCTACGCGCTCGGCCGGCTCCAGTTCGCGAACCAATTTGTTCTGCAGGACCCAGAAGTAGCTGCCGCGCTGCTTGAAGCGCACATCTTCCTGACGTACCAGAAGCAGCTCAATAATTTAAGCATTCAGGAGAACCGGTTGCGCCGCAATTTCCAGAAAGATTTGGCCGAACTCGCGCAACTCCAAAAAGAACGTGCCGAAAACGAGCGCACAGGGCGAGGCGCGCCCTCTGGGCTGCCCGTTGTGCGCGATTCAGAAGACGAGCGCAAAGCAGCTACTCTAGCGCCATCCGCCGAACCGATCTCTATCGCTGCCGCCGGCGCCGCATCCGAGCCCGCACCTGCAGTTGAAAATGGCTTCGAATTTTCATCCGCCGCATCGGCCGAGGTCCTTGTAGCCGGTCCGGGCTTCGAGTCGGCAACTTACGCTCTCGCTTCGCCCTCCGAATCGTAGTGCGGTCGCTACACTGAATTCATTGGCGGCGAAACCCGCACTCGGCGAAGATTTTGCCGCACCCGCGGTTTTGAAATCGCTGTGATTCGCCAAAGCGCTGCACCGCCTGCCTTCGCCATTACTCCTCGATGGCTTCCGTGCGTTTCGTAAGATCCAGATTGCCAATGGCCAGAATTGTCTGATCTCGAGAGACGCATCTATTTCGACTTATTAGTGTACTTACCACCCCGGCGCGTGCCGATAAGGTCAGAGAGAGAAGCTGATGAGGTCCATAAGACTAGCGTTCGCCTTGGCAGTCGCCGGACTGTCGGCACCCGCGAATTATCAGAACATTGAGGTCAAAATCATTGCGAATCCGGCTATACAGGCATCCGAAATTTCTCGTGATGAGCTGAGCCGGATTTTTCTGATCACGAAGTCATCGATGAAAGGCACCCAGCATGTCGAGCCCGTTCTGGAGAAGGGTGGCCCAACCGAGAACGCGTTCTTGAAGCAGTACATCGGCAGAACGGACGGCGCATTGATGACTTATTACCGCAGCTTGATGTTTACGGGCAAGGCATCCATTCCGAAGAGCTTCAATTCAGATCCCGAAGTGGCCGAGTATGTAGCGCGCACGAAGGGCGCAATCGGATACGTGAGCGCCGGGGCCAATCCCGCAGGCGTTAAGGTTCTTACGGTGAGGTAAGTTGAATGAGAACCCTCTTAACTTATCGCAATTTCATACAACGGATCGTGTTGCTGGCCGGCATTGGTGCAGCAGCTACCGGGGCCTTACGGGCGCAATCTACGGAATTCAATCTCGAGGGGCAGCCGGTCCAGGTTCACGGGTTCCTTTCACAGGGATTTGCGTATTCGAGGGGTAACAACTACCTCACGATGAACTCGAATTCCGGGAGTCTTGCATTCACCGATTTCGGCGCGAACGTTTCGACACAGGTTACAGATAAGCTCCGCGTGGGTGCGCAGATCTATGACCGTAACATTGGTCAACTGACGCAGTGGCGCCCGGAATTGGATTGGGCAAACATCGATTACCGGTTTAGGGACTGGCTAGGTATTCGGGCTGGAAAAATCAAGACCGTTATGGGTCTTCACAATGATACGCAGGATATGGAATTCCTGCACCCCTGGGCCATTCTTCCGCAATCGATCTATCCTCTGGATCTGCGCGTCAGTACTATCGCGCATACAGGGGCAGACATTTACGGCGACATCGGCTTGAAGCGATTCGGAGGAGTGTCGTACACCGTCTATGCGGGCAAGGCTCCGTTCGACCGTTATGGAGGCTATGTCTACGGCCAGGAATGTAATGGCATAAACGTCACCAGTTACAGCGCGAGATACGAAGGCGCAGA
>JAFAQG010000891.1 GCA_019246575.1 Acidobacteriaceae bacterium | reverse complement strand
GTGTTCGGTTCTGAGGATGCAGTTGCCTGAGATAGACGAAATGTCGAATTCTCCGTGTCTGCCGTTCGCTTCGATACTCGCGTCTTTGGGGACAGAAAGATCAAGGTTTGTTGCAATCGGTGTGCGCATACCCGCCTTGTCCTGATTGCAGCGGATGAGTACCCGGTCGCCTTGGACCAAAACCTGGACCGGGGTCTGCTTGTTTACGCGATCGGCATCTCCGGGATCGATGGCCCGGATCGCCTTGCGGCCGTTCACTACCAGGTCGGAGGCGTCCGCGCCGGCGATTCTCGCATCGCCCGCGAAATTTTCGATGACGATGTGAGGTGCTTTCAATAGCGGTTTGCGGATGGGGTCGATTGCATAGTCATGTTCCTCACCCATGAACTGCACACCTCGTTGCCAGTTGAGGTGCTCCCACCACGGACTCGCGTGATGGATGTGGAATGAGATCATTCCGAGGATGCAGAACAGCAACACAATGAACCACAGTCCGCCGGATACATAGGCTGGCGAAATGGGAGCCCCACGCGCGGCGCGGACAAAGATTTCGAGAAGTTGGGCTGCGCCCCACAGGATGAGGAAATACGGCCAGTATTGAGCGAAGAGATCGAAAATGTGAAACTCGGGCGCGAGTGTATGGATGAGGAACAACAGCCCGATGCCGATCAGGATCAGCGGTCCGACGACGGATGCGCGGGGTCTCATTGCGCCGGTCCTCCCGCCGATGGCTGGCTATAGGGAGGCTGACCGTAAGGGGGTTCAGGATACGGAGCTTTGGGCGTGACCATCCGCTCCAGCAGGATGAGGAGGCCGAGGATGATGAGCAGCAGCGGCCAGGTACGTTCCACGGGGATGACGCCGGACTGGTGAAGTGCGAAAAGCGTTCCGATCGCGATGAGCATGATAGGCCCACGGACAGCCCGGACGATGAGAGCGCGTCTACTATTCACGACCCACCCCCATGCGTTCTTCACGATCGCGGGTGGCTTCACCCGGACCGGGCGCGTTGAGGCGCGCATACAGCATCCAGACGCCGATCACGATCAAGAGAACCGGCCAGTAGCGGCCTACTTGACGTAGCTGGAGCACGTCCAGAGAGTCGAGTAGAAAAAGGATTCCGATGGCGATGAGAACAATGGGTCCCACCGGGAGACGGCCGCCGAGCGTATCGGGAGGAACGAGGCTGGACCATTCATCGACAGGCGTTCCGAGTTGACGTTTCCTTGCAGTGTGGTACGCCTCGAACGGCATATAGCAGAAGAACGCGATAGCCATGATGGTGAGCAGTGGCTGACCTGCTGTTCCGCCCGTACTGTTGGCGAGGCTGATCAATAAGCCGAACATCAGCGCGTGCAGGAGGCCCTTGAGATATTGGCCGTTGTAGATTGCGCCTACGCCCGGGATAAGTCCAAGCACAAAGGCGAGACCAGGCGAGGTCTCGGGGCGCGGTATCCCCGATACGGGTGATTGAAGAGGAGGATCCGCGACGCCGGGCATGGGTCCGCCCGCAGCAGCATACGCGCCCGCATGGGCCGCTGCGGGAGCGTGTTCCGGGCAAAAAACGGACCCTTCGGCGAGGCGCTCACACACGGCACAAAGCGGTCGTCCACACGACCTGCAATACGCGGCGGTCGCCGCCTCCGGATGTAAATAACAGCTCATCGGTCATTACCTCTCTGGGCCGGCGCTATCGCGTGGCCCTGATTTGTGTTTTGTTCCGAGTTCTGGCGGGCTCCTCCGCGACGGGTGTTCTGCTCATCGGCGGCGGCCTGCTGTTCCTCGAGCTCTCGGAGAAAAGTTTCGATGTCGTAAACCCAGCGGATATTTTCGTAATACTTCTGTGCGCGGTCCCGCACCCGAAGCGCACGGTCTTCCAGCCCGTCCCAAATTTTCACTGGGCTCAGGTCGGCAGTCTGCAGATGCTGTACGCGAATCCCTGTGCAGCGTTCGAGCATGGCGAAAGAGAGAAGCGTCATGGCCATGCCCATGGCCAGCCGGGGCTGCAGCAGCGGTTGCAGCCACTTCGACGCGAGGCTGCTGAGGATTCCCTGTATTTCGAACGGCTGCGGCGTGCGCCCGAGAGGCGCCTGGTAAGCGATGCGAGTGACGAGCTGCGGCGGCGGAAGAACCCTCTCAACCCGGTTCAAAAAATCGACGATGCCGGTCGCATCCTGCATGAGCTCGCGGCAGCCGGCACACGACACGGCGTGCGCTTCGACGGCGGATCGCTCTGCGTACGAGAGAGTTCCGTCGATGTAGTCGGCCAAAGCGCTTTCGAATTCCGGGCACTTCATAATGGCGCTACACGGAAACCTTGTTCCGCCTCAAGACGCGGGCCAGTTCGGCGCGCCCGCGATTCAAACGTGATTTGACTGTTCCTTCGGGAACCTCGAGTACTCGTGCGATTTCGCGGTATTCCATGTCTTCCAGGTCCCGCAGGATCACCGCTTCGCGCAAATCCGGCGATAGTTTTTGCAGAGCAGCCTGCAGCAGTTCGCCGGCTTCGCGTCCGGCAAGCAGGCCGTCGGTACGCGCGTGCTGAGCGGTTCGTTCTTCGAGAACCGGCAGCTTGTCGTCTAAAGATTCGGTGGCGCGCTCCTGCTTTGTACGCCGGTAATGATCGACCAGCAGATTGCGAGTCAGCCGCGTGAGCCAGACGGAAAACGAGCCCTCGCCGGCGCGGAAGCTTTGCAAGCTCTTGAAAACGCGAAGGAAGACTTCCTGGGTTAAATCTTGCGCCGCACTGTCTTTGTTTGTGAACCGAAAGCAGATGGAATAGACACGCCGGGTGTAGCTTTTGACCAGGTCTTCCCAAGCGCCCTGCTCCCCAGCCAGACAGCGCTCGACCAGCTTTGTTTCGGCGTCCAAACTACGTTTGGCCCCCAGCCCGCCGGATGCCCAGAATGCGGGTTTCGGTTCCGGAAACAGCGGAGTCTTTGAGTTTAGCGAAATATGCGCAACAGCTACGGCGGCCATCGGAGTTGCCCGCGCCGGGACCGGTCGGGCGGCCACGCGGTTCAAGCTACATAACATAAACGAAACCGGGGAGGGGAAAGTTCAAGGCAGAAGGCAGAAGCAAGAAGCAGGAAGCAGGAAGACAGAAGCAGGAAGCAGGAAGTACGAAGAACCGCTCCTCACGGTCGCGGCTCGGAAAGCGGTCGTGGTTCTATGTGCGGTTGCGAGGCGGAGTCGAGGATGGCGCGGTTGCGCGAGCAGACGGGGCAGTCACAGCCGCCACGCTCCTTCGGGCGAGGCAAGTTGCCGACGCCGGTGGGGCCGAGATGGCCGTCTTCGCGCAGTTTTTCGCGTTCGATGACTTCAAGCCAAGTGTCAGGCGTCATGCGCTGGATGCCGAGGCCGCCGGTTTCGAGACGCGCGGTGTCGCCTTCGGGTGCGGTCCAGTGGTATTCGGGCGGAACTCCGTCGACGAAGTGAAAGCGGCGATAGACAAGATCGGGTGCGGGCCACATTTTCTTACCGTCTTCGATCAATTGTTCGTTTGAGGGAAAGAGTTTCGTGACGGTGTTGCCGTCTTCGGTGCGGATTTCGACCCACTGCTCGAGGGTGTGGATTTTCTTCTGTTTCTTTTTGTTGTTTTGGCCCTGAAAGAGAGCGGCAGCGCGGGATTCGGGCGCTGCGGGTTCTTTTTCCTTGGCCGGCTTTTTGGAAGAGCTTTCCGCTTTAGGTTCAGGTGCGGGAGGCTTTTGGGCCTGGCGCTCGCGTTTGAGTGCTATATCGGCTTGCTGCAATTCGAGGCGTTGCATGGTGAAGCCTTCGCGGACGCGGCTATTGCGCATGGCTTCGAGTTGCGAGAGGAATTTGTTGAAGCGGCGTTCGGCACTGGTGAGATAGCGCGTGAAGAGGTCGAGCCGGTGGTGGTGTTCGGGGGTCCAGTCCATGGCGTTTTGTTCTTCGCCGTAGATGCACTGCTCGGCTTCCTGGTAGCGGCGGCGCTGGCGGACGAGCAACCAGTGTGCAGTGGCGACTTCGCGCACCAGCATCATGGCGGGTCCGGTGGAGGGATTGTAGTCGTCGAGCCACATCTGGAACAGATCGGCTTGCTCTTGCGGATCTTCGTTGGGGAGGAGGAGGGCTTTAGAGCAAGATCCGTGCTTAATCGCGTTCTTGCTGGAGTTTTCTTTGCCTTGGCGCGTGCGGGGACCGGTAGAGCGATGGTTGTGGTCGAGTTCGGGCATGACGGTTTTCGGTTTTCGCCCGAGTGTGGCGCGAGGGACGTGCGGGGTAGTGCGATGGAGCAGTGCAAGTGGATGAAGTGGGGGGAGATAGAGGCCGGGCCGAATTTGTGACCGAGGAAACCGGTTGCTGACGTGCGCGGCTCGGTTTCGTGCAGGGAAGTCGAGAGTAGTTGAAATCAGCGAGTTACGGGGATTTTGCGAAACGAACTCGAATCGATTTCGGCGTTCGATCGAACCCGTTGGAGACTCACCAGATCACATGCAGACCAGGGTATTGTTTGAAGTGTTCGTCGCAGGTCAACACGGCCAATTGGTACGTATATGCCTGCGCGATCAGCATGAGATCGAATGGATCGCGATGGTTTGGCCGGCGCGGAAAGGTAAAGAAGATCTCGGGCAACCGCAAGTCTAGAATCTGCAGTTTGAGCGCGGTAATTGCTTCTTGCAATCGCATTGGATTCAGGCCAAGGGCGCGCAGCTGTGGTTTGAGTTGAATCTCCCAAGCACTCAGCACGCTGAAGAAGGGCGGGGTGTCGGACCTGGTAAGATGCTCGACCGCTGTGTCCGGTAAGCTGCCATCCAGATATTTGACGATGGCGCACGTATCGAGCAAGATCCCGTTATTGTTCATCGCCACTGAAGAGTTTCGCGCCTTCCCGGTCAGCGGCATCGTCCGCAGCTTGAGAATCCCAGCCGGGAGGTAGGTTCAGTACGCCCTTAAACATTCCGTAGCCGGGTAGAGGGTTGCGGTCCCTTACGGGCACTAACTGAAGTCTTTGGATGCCTTTCGCAGAGCGTATAGTAATGAAGTTCCGTTCTCCTTCGAGAGCCCGTTTGGCGAGGCGGTTGAGAGTGTTTTTAGCTTGCTTAATATTGACTTCCTGAGGTTCTTGCGCGGGCATAAAGCCACGGTAGCTCTCAATGGTAGCTACGTCAATCGGTACTTACGCGCGTGAATGGGCGATATATGGATGGGCTGTTGTGCTTCAATGACGTACGCAGCGTGATGGAGGCGCCGGCATGACGTGTCCGTTTTGCGGGTTTCGTGAGGACCGGGTCATCGACTCGCGGGAGAGCAAGGAGGGGGAGTCCATCCGGCGGCGGCGGCAGTGTCTGCGCTGCGAACGTCGTTTCACGACATATGAGCGGTGCGACGAGGTGCCCTATATGGTCATTAAGAAGGATGGCAGACGGGAGAAGTTCGACCGCCAGAAGGTTTTGAACGGGCTACTGCGCGCCTGCGAGAAGAGGCCGGTGAGTATGGGAAAGCTGGCGGCGCTGGTGGACGAAGTGGAATCGGCGCTGCTGGAAAGCGCGGACCGGGAGATCCCCACCACCCTGATCGGCGAGATGCTCGTCAGGCGGTTGAAGGAGCTGGACAAGATCGCCTATGTGAGGTTCGCGTCGGTTTACCGGGATTTCCAAGATGTCGGAGAATTTTTGAGCGAGTTGAAAACCTTGTGAGCCCGCCGGGAATCTAAAGGATTGTAGGAAAGACGTAAATTTTTCACGACCGGACGAGGCGGGGCAAAAGGGGAATCTTCGGTATCTTTAGTGAAACCAATCACTTTGGTGGACATCTCCCTAAATAGGGTATTAACTTCCTAAACGAAACCGGGTATAATTTAGTGCGCACAAGAACTAGGGCGTTCGCACTCGCGCTGTTGCTGCGGAGCGACAACTTGAGGTCTATCCCGATTCCGAAACGAAAGCGTTTGTCCACAGATTGAGGCGAGTTTCTGGTTTCTGTCCGGTTTCCTCCCCCGTCAAGAGATTGAGCGACAGTTTGAGCGTGTGCAAGTAGAGGTGATCAGTTAGGTGGATCAATTCGAGGATCAATATTTAGCGGACCGGCACGAGCCGTTGGGGATTCCTTTCGACGAGGATGCAAACTTCTTCCACCCGGAAGAGGTGCAGGACGAGGATTTCCACGGCGTTCAGCAGGTAGAAGAGTCGATTTACACCGACGACCCGGTACGGGTGTACCTGCGCGAGATGGGCTCGGTACCGCTTTTGACGCGCGAGGGCGAAGTGACTCTGGCGCGCAAGATGGAGCGCGGCAAGCTCCGGATGCAGAAGGCGATCAGCCGTTCTCCGCTGATTCAGGCAGTGGTGTGCGAGTTTGCAGAGCTCATCCGTAAAGGCGCGGAAGATCTTGACAGCTATGTAGATTTTGGGCCATCGGACATCGAAGAGGGTAGCGCAGCGGACTTAAAGCGCAGGGCCGAGATTACGGACCTGTTTATGGGGTATCTGGCGGCGCACAAAAAGTTGCAGCAGACGGCAGACAAGTATACAGCGCAGCCGGCCGCAAACAAGAAAATGCGGAAGAAGTGGGCCGGCAAGGTGGCGCGCGCGAAAGTGGAGCTTTCGAGGGCGTTGCGGGCGATTCCGTTCAACCTGGCGCGCTGGAAGGAGTTCGTCCGCGCGATCGAGAACACGATCGACGATATGTCGGTCATGGACGCGGAGATCCGGAAGCTGGAGACGAAAAATTCGGCAACCGCCCAGGCCCGCGTGAAAGAGTTGAAGCGGGACCTCAAGAAGAAGGAGACGGAAGCGGACGCGTCGCTGCCGGATCTGAAGGCCAGTCTCGCGATTATCCGCCACGGCGAGGTGGAGGCCGAGCGGGCGAAGAAAGATCTGGTCGAGGCGAACCTGCGGCTGGTGGTCTCGGTGGCGAAGAAGTATGTCAACCGCGGTTTGCATTTGCTTGACCTGATCCAGGAAGGCAATATCGGGCTGATGCGCGCGGCGGACAAATTCGAGTACCGGCGCGGGTACAAGTTTTCGACGTACGCCACGTGGTGGATCCGCCAGGCGATTACGCGCGCCATTGCGGACCAATCGCGCACGATTCGCATTCCCGTTCACATGAACGAGAGCATGAACAAGTTCCTGCGAGCGACGCGAGAGCTCGAGAAGGAACTGGGGCGTGTTCCGACAAACGAA
>JAFAQG010000140.1 GCA_019246575.1 Acidobacteriaceae bacterium | reverse complement strand
GACGCATGCCGATTCCGGCAAAACAATGGTCAATTATTCCGAGCTCATCGGAAACTCGACCGCCGTCGCCATCTCCAATGCATATTATTCCGATGATCGAACTGCTTCTAATGCCGTTTCGAAGCTCGGTATACAAATCGGTGTCGATATGACGTCAAACATTCTTAAGGAATTCTGGCCGGACGTCGAGCGCAAGTTTAGAAGAAAACATCGTGAGTAATCGGGCTTGTCTGCGCGCCGGTTCAAATGGACTCGACTTATATACAGCAAGCTTACGCAACCCATGACCGGACCCCTTACCGAGTCCGCGAGTGTAAAAACAGCCGTACACGGATGCTTGCATCGGATGCCGCGACTCCCCCGAGTAATCCAGTTCAGAGTATTCGTTGCTCGCTATCTCTCCGAGTTTCCAACGGGAGATTCTGCGGGAAGGAACGCGAGCTGGCCTGGCGTATGCACGGCGGAACGGAAGCGACTGGAGCGGCCCGCAATGGCGGCAGTCCATGCTGCGGAAAGCCGGAAACAGCACCGCGCCGACGTCAGTAAGTCCGATAATCACTCGCCGGCCGCACCTTCGTCGGGCCGGATCCTGGAAGGAACAGATGAAGCGACCCGATAGAGACCGATCTACAACGAGGCCATTGTGGACGCCCGTCCGGAAGAACAGGCCACGAGCTGGTTTTACTATCTCGAAGGCAAGATCGGTTTCCCTTCCCGGCGAGGTGTATCAACACGAACGCTGTCTCGCCGCTCCGGAAGGGTAAAAGCGTCGAGTTTTACGCATGGCCAATGAAGAGGCCTGCGAGCATGACATGCTGGTGCAGAGGTGCAGATCCATTGGAGCGGGCCGTTCCTCTTTCGCAACTCGACGCTATCAATCCCGGCGAATCGACCAGGGAAGCCATCCGCGATTGGCGCTACTGGCTGATGCAGAGCTGCCGTATCCAATTTGCACAGGGCTCCCGAAACTCACCGAACTCGTCTCTAGACGCTGATCACTGGCACGAGTGAGTCGCGAATCAGGCCATAAGTCAGGCCGCGCATGCGCCCCCAAAGCCCGTCTTTCGGCCTTCCGATGATCAATGCGTCCGCCTGTGGCCGTTGCACTGCCTGGAGCAGCGCCTCTCTTACATCACCTTTCAAGATTTGAACCTCTCGGTCTGCGAGGCGCTCCAGAATTTGCTTTCGTTGCCCGTCGGATCCGGCTGTGCTGCCATTGCCACGACTGCGATCGTTCACGGTGAACAAACGACAGATGAGCATGCGCCTGCTCCGCCGCCCGACTTGCCAATCGAACCAGCCGTTCCGATTGCGGTCCAAAGTCAATGCCGCAAACCCAGTGCCGATCCCCCAGCGGCTCAGGGACTGCTGTGTCGGCGTGCCCCGCGGTCATCACCATGCAATCCGCATCCTCGAGCACCTTCGCTGTTGTCGATCCAAGCAGCATTTGCTGGAAGCGTCCCGCGTGAGTAGGCATGACGATGAGATCAAAATCGCCGGAATGAGCAAGCTCAACAATTTCTTGCGATGGATCGCCTCCACGTAGGACTCGCGGGAAGTGAGATGCCGGGAAGTCGCATTCCAGAAATGAATCGAGTCTTTGCTGGGCGATGCACCAATGCTCTTCCGCGATTTCCTGCGGTGTTCTCGAGTACAGTTCGAATCCGTTGTGGCTCGCCAGATCGCAGACATGCAACAGAGTCACGCGCGAGTGAAACAGCCTCGCGACACGTTTGACATTCGCGGCCATCCCGACGCATGCTGCGGAGAAATCGACGGGAAACAGAATATTTTCGATCATGCGCTGTTGATGAAACTTCCGTCTACTCAACATCCCTTTGCATAGACGATAGGGACATCGCTTCGAGTTTTTTCTGCATGGATGAAAGCAGGTGGTCAACCGAGATGTTTGTGGCTTGAGACATACCTTCAACGATGCCTGGCACTGTTCGATGCTCGGGGCGCGCAACTTCCAAGGATGTGTCCCTCCAGATCACCTCAGTAGTCTTCATGTCCATCAACTGTGCCGATATGCCCACTGCAATTCGCACGTCCCGACCGTTATCGATTTCCTCGAGTCGATCGAGCGTGCCGGTTATTAAATAGTCGGACGTTCTGCCGTCGTACTGGGCCACCGATGCGAATAATCCGCCCGCCTGAATCTTTCGCAAGAGTGCGTTCGTTGCCGATCTCCGCGGCTCAACGGCCCACCGGTGATACTGATAAAAATCGATCTGTTCGGCCGACTTCCGATAAACAATCGGGCCCGCCCGGAGAAACGACGGGGCACTGAAATCTCGCACGCAGACGGAGCCCAGCGTCGGTTTCGATTGCACGCCCAACCGAGCCGGCGCTGCCGGAAGATTCAAGACATAATAGCTCGGGTATTTGATCTTTCCGGCACATCCCGTCAGGGCCAGCAGGATGCCCGTAAGGCACACCACACGCGCCGAATTTGCACAATGCATAGGTTCGTTGTCCGGGAACGCCCGGACCGTTTCAAAAGTTAGGAGTGCCGCGGCTGTCATTTTGTTGGCGTAACTGTCGGGATCTCAGCATATGTGAGTTGTCGGTTTCATCCCGCCTCACCGGTTGCCCCGGTGAGCAGAAGCATGTAGCTCTGCGATTGAGCCTATTTCGGAAGCAACACGGCGTCGATAACGTGAATTACACCGTTGCTGGCAGCGATGTCCGCCTTGATTACGTGCGCGTTGTTGACCATGACGCCATCGGCCCCTGACTTAATGGTGAGGGTACCGCCTTCGAGGGTCTTTGCAGAATCCAATTTCATTACGTCTTGGGCTTTCACGTCGCCAGAAATAACGTGATAAGTGAGGATCTTTACCAGCGTCTCTTTGTTCTCCGGTTTGAGCAGTTCATCCAGCGTGCCCGGCGGTAATTGGCGGAATGCTTCATCGGTGGGGGCAAATACTGTGAACGGACCCGCGCCTTTAAGCGTATCCACAAGTCCCGCCGCCTTGACTGCCGCGACGAGCGTATT
>JAFAQG010000129.1 GCA_019246575.1 Acidobacteriaceae bacterium | reverse complement strand
GCGGTAAGGAAAAAAAGAAGAGTGCATTCTCTCTTCCTCCTCCTCCGCCTCCGCCAAAAGCGCCTGCGAACTGGCAGGACTTGTCTTTCGTACGCGCCAATCCCTACCAAAGCGATGCACCTAAAAAGGCGGCCGCGAAAAAACCGGAAGAACCGAAGAAACTGGTCATCATGGAGGACTGGACACTGGTCCGCACTAAAGATAAACAGTGTGGCTGGGTGTTATCGCGCAACCTGAACATCTCGATTCCGGACGAAGTAGCGCAGTACGCGGAAGGCAAGCGCATCACTTCGTATTTCGATTTGGGCGCGATCGCGGATGAACAAAAAGGTGTGAAGCACAACTGGCTCTGGACTACCGCCTCCGAACCTGAGCCGTACGACTTTGACGGCTGGCGCGTCTTTCTCTGGAACCGCCGGCATCATCGTTACGAGACCTCGTACCGGCAGCGCGATGTCGAAGGTTATTTCCCGGTCCATGTCGATCCGGCCGACGCAAACACGCCGGAGCGAACTTTCGAGCTAATCACCAAAGATGATGACGGCAAGTTCCGCCGCCGCACCTATTTGTTCGACGGCGTTCGCGTACATCTCACCGGAACGCAAGACTATCCACCGGAGAACCTACTCACCGCGGAGAACAGCAAATCGGCCCCGGTGCTCAAAATTCGGCCGAAATCGCCTCAGCAGAGTTGGCTCCGCCGCGGATTGCAGCAACTGAAGCAGCATTTCAGCGGAAGCGACTGAGCCCTGTGGGGAGTGCCGCCTGGCCGAGCGATTTCTAGGTTTCGATGAGATGCCCTGCCATCTCGACCCGATCCATTGCCAGGAACTGCTGGACATGTGGATGTTGGCACTCGTCCAGCTTCGAGATCGGACCGAAATAGATCGCCTCGCCCTTGTAAAGGAACACAACCGAATCCGCCACCTTCCGCATGAGATCGAGATCGTGCGTGACCACAACGGATGTAAGTCCCAGTTGCCGTTTCAGCCGCAGCATGAGATTGCCGAGGTCGTCGGACATGATCGGGTCAACCATCGTGGTGGGCTCGTCATAAAGGATGCACTCGGGCTGAGCCGCCAAAGCCCGGGCAATCGCGACCGCCCGCTTGTAACCGGTCGAAAGATCGCCCGGATACAAGTCCTTCACCTGCGCGAGATCGACCATCTTCAAAAGGCCGTCCACAACGTCTTCCTTGTTCTGCTCGTTATAGTCCTCGCGCAGCTCTAACGAAAACAGAATGTTCTCGCCGACGGTGAGCGAATCGAACAACGCGCCCGATTGAAACACCATAGTGACGCGCTTCCGAATGTTCCGCAGCTCCGCCTCGGTCATGTCCGTTATGTCGCGACCGGCAACGATCACGCGCCCGCTATCGGGTTTCAGGAACCCCATGATGTGACTCAACGTCACAGATTTGCCGACCCCGCTGCGGCCTATGATGGCAAGGGTTTTGCCGGCATCGACGTGGAAGCTGACGTCAATGAGTACGGGATGATCGAACGTCTTGTAAACGTGCTGGAACTCTATGTAATGGGGATGTTCGTCGGTGGGCATGTTTGCGCGCGTAACCAATCCTCGGGCGTATTGAAATTCTCGAGTTTGCGGCCGATATGAAATGAGACGGCATGGAGTTCATCGAGCAGATCCATCAGCTTGAGGCGGCGCTCATCGAGGGCTTTCCGGAGGACTGGCAGGCAGCAGGAGCGATACACGGCATAAAGCGGATGAGTTCTTCCCGTTTCGTCGATGGTAACCACGCAGCCCGCACAGGCGTGTCGAGCGTGCTCAACGAGTGCGCACAACTCCTCTGCCTCTATACCGGGAGTGTCGCAAGCGAGAATCAGATTCAACTCGCCGCGACCGCTCGCAAGCGCAGCTTCAATACCGGCCAGCGGACCAAGACCGGGTCGCAGATCGGCAATACAGTCGAATCCAAGCTGCGAGTAGCGCTCCGGGCTGCCGATAAGAGCCACATTGCCCAGCGCAGCCGCAACTGTTGCGGCCAACTCTCCCGCAAGCACCCCGCCCCTCCAGGGCAGCAGGGCCTTGTCCCGTCCCATGCGCGAGCTTCGGCCGCCTACGAGCACAAACCCAGCGGCCCGCATGCCCAAATCGTACCACCCGGCCGCAGAATTTCCGGCTATAATCGTACAAACAAGAGTTCTCGCTTTTGTCTTATGCGTGTTGGGATTGGAGGCGCGGTTCCCGGTTTCGAATCGCTAACCTGAGCACATGTTCCGCCTCCCCCGCCGGATCGTCCCCGTTTGCGTTGCGATCGCGCTCGTGCTGAGCGTGCGTACCCTACGCGCTCAAGGCGCGTCCGCACCCCGCGTCGCCGCTATCCGGTTCTGGTCGTTCGGAGATGTGACACGCATCGCCATTCAAACCGAAGGCGAATACGCGTTGAAGTCCGACCAGATCGATAATCCGCCGCGGCTGTACTTCGATCTGAACGGGCTTCGGCCTCCTTCAACGACGCACCAGGGCGTTGAAACCATTGAAGTGAATGATCACCGGATCAAAGAGATTCGCGTCGCACAGGTCAATCGCGGAACCACGCGGATCGTTTTCGACCTCGAATCTCCGGTTGAAGTCGTCTCATCCCAACTCGTCAATCCGGACCGCCTGATGATAGAGGTTCGACCCAAGGGCACAAGCTTTGCCGCGCTTTCGATTGCGCATACCGTGATGGGATCGCAGCGGGCGGATGTACCGATTCACGCTTCGGCAAATCCGCCGGTTATGGCCGATACAAGCGCGAGAAGTAACGTTATGGTTACCTCACCGGTCCGGCAGATGCTGCCGGTGTTGCCGCCGCCACCGCCACAATCTGCTATGAATGTGCCCGCTGCGCCGGAGCGTGCGCCCTTGCCGGTTGATTCACATCCTAGCGCCCCGCCACCTGCGCCCCTCGTCGTGAAGGCTCCTGGGCTTGCTTCTCCCGCGAAGAGAGATAACGGCGGAGACCGGTCGCTGGTCCGAGTACTTGGGTTGAAGCTCGGCAAAGTTGTCATCGATCCGGGGCATGGCGGGCATGACACCGGCACCATTGGACCCAACGGACTTCTCGAAAAGGATCTCGTCCTCGACGTTGCCGGCCGGCTCGGAGCACTGATTACCAAACAGATGGGCGCAGACGTGGTTTATACACGCTCAAGCGATGTCTTCATCCCGTTAGAAGACAGAACCAAAATCGCGAATGAGCAAAAGGCCGATCTCTTCATCTCGATTCACGCGAATTCGTCGCCGGAGCCAAGCGCGACCGGAGTCGAGACCTACTACTTCAATCTGACCTCGGATAAGACAGGACTCGATGTGGCTACCCGCGAGAACGCGACAGCCGCGAGCTCGATCGCCGATCTGAACGATTTGCTGCATCGAGCTGTTTTGCAGGCCAAACTCGAAGAGTCGCGCGAGTTCGCGCAGAAGGTTCAGGCTCCTCTCTGGACGATGTCCGTGAAGATGAATAATCATTCCAAGGATCGCGGCGTGCGGCAAGCGCCATTTGTGGTTCTAATCGGTGCAACTATGCCATCCGTTCTCGCCGAGATCGGGTTTGTCTCGAACCCGCACGATGAGAAACTGATGAGGCGCAGCGATCAACGCCAGAAGATTGCGGACGCGTTGTTCAAGGGAGTCTCCCAATACGCGAATTCGCTCAGTCACGTTCAACTGGCTCGCGTTTCATCGCACTGACTCGTTCGCGCGCGATCCCGCGTTTGCTATTGCGGATAAACGCGACCAGACGCCGCGCGTGTTCGGAAGGAATCTCATTCTCGATGCGCACAAGCGCGTCCTCCTGGTTCAGACCGCTTCGATAGAGCAGTTTGTACGCGGTCTTCAGCGCGCGAATGTCGCCATGCGAAAAGCCGGCACGGTGGAGTCCGATCGTGTTCAGCCCTTTCGGCGTGACGTTGAAGTCCGAATACAGGAAGTAAGGAGGCAAGTCACTATTGACGCGCGTGTTGCCGCCCACCATCGCAAGCCTGCCAATTTTTGAAAACTGATGAATGACAACACCGCCGGAAATGAACGCCTGGTCTTCGATTTCGACGTATCCCGCGACGAGCGCGCAGCTCGCGATGACGATGTTGTCGCCGAGCACGCAGTTATGAGCGATGTGTCCGGACGTCATGATGTAATTCTCGTTCCCGATGCGTGTGTGCGATTCCGGCTTTGTGCCCCGCGAGATCGTGTAATGCTCGCGAACTTTATTGCGGTCCCCGATCACCAGATAGCTGCGCTCGCCCGTAAATGCCTTGTCGAGTGGATCGGTGCCGAGCACGGTACCCGCCGAGATTTGGTTTTCGTCCCCCATCGTGGTCCAGCGTTTGACGAATACGTAGGGCTCGAGGATGCAGTTCGCTCCGACGATGACGTCGGATTCAATGACACAGAATTCTCCAATCCGTGTGCCCGGACCGATCCTTGCGCCGGGGTGTACTCGTGCCGTGACAGCTACGTGCGCGGATCCATGAATGGCCATGAATGCAATTGTCGTATGACGATCGTTAGTACGGTGTAAGAGAAATCCCTAAGAAAAGATTACTCGCGCTTAATTTCGCGAATCGAGCAATTCTTTCCTATTCCTCATCTGTTAGCAATTTTAAGCATGAAGCGGAATCTACTATTTTCCGGCATTTAAACGTGTTTGAGAGTATTCTGAAATTTGGCTGTCGTTGTGCTTAGTTATGGACATATAAAACTGGAGAGGACTGCCGGTATGCACACTGCGGTTGTTTGCTGTCTCAAGAAGACAGCCCCGTTCGCGATTGCAAATGCTCACGTTACGGAAGAAACGATCGAAAACTATGAGTTTAGACGCCTAAGTGCAATCGAGAGGACCGAGTTTGAAGCCCACGTGCGCGTTTGTTCGGAATGTGCGACGAAACTGCATAACGAGCGTATG
>JAFAQG010000466.1 GCA_019246575.1 Acidobacteriaceae bacterium | reverse complement strand
ATTCCTGCCGCCCTAACCCGCTACCTTCGTATTCCGCAACTAATTTTTCGACCTCCGCTCGTGTGCGGCGACGTCGTACTCCCTCAGTTTGCTCTGTGTTCACCCTTCCCACTGCAGCACCTATTCAGCGCCAAGAACAGATGGTTTGGTCTAACGCTTACTTTTGAAATGAGGCCCGCCAGGGACGCTGGTCATGGCCGGGCCCGTTTACTCCGATGATTTGCTGATCCTGGTTGCCCGGTCTTACTACGGCCAGTTGCGGCGGCCCGCATCACCCCGAAGTCGGTTCTCGGCGTGTCTGGTGGATACGATGGGATCGGCGTACGCAAGTTTCGAAGAGAATCTCAAAGGATGGATTGAGCCCGGCAAATTGGAGGATGCTGTGGTTCTCTCCGATGACATCTTTGGCATCGACCCGGTTAGAATCGCAGATACTAAGGTCGCAATGACGATTTTTGACGGAAGAGTGATCGAGGGCGGGAAATGAACAGGCGGCAATTCCTTCGCACACCGGCGGCAGCGGCGGCGCTTTGGCGATGCGATCGATTGGGCGCGGCTTGCAATTCCCGCCTCCGTTTCGGTGTGGCACAGTTCGACAAATATGATCCTCTGCGAGACATTGCACAACTCGACAAGTGGGGATTCGATTACTGCGAACCGCAAGTAGTGAAGATCATGACGCTGAGCGAGGCGGAATTTCAGTCGCAGCTCAACGAGGCGCGTGCGACCAGGATCCGTGTGGAAGCGATGAATGTGTTGATGCCGGGCGACTTGAAAGTAGTCGGCCCACAGGTCGATCAGGCGCGAATCCGGGATTATATACAAAAGGCGTTTGCGCGCGCGAATGCGCTCGGTGCGAAGGTAATTGTATTCGGGAGCGGCGAATCGCGGCGTGTGCCCGAGGGCTTTAATCGCGAGCGGGCGTGGCTGCAGTTACAGGAATTTCTTCATTTGCTGGGCGGTGAGATCGAGAAAAATGGCTATGGGATGGTGATCGGGATTGAAGCGCTTCGGCACGAGGAATCGAACATTCTCAACACTTCTTCGGAAGCCTACAACCTAGCGGTCCAGACGAATCATCCGAAGGTCCACATCATCGTCGACTTTTTCCATCTTGCAAGCGAAGGCGAGGATCCGGCCATTCTGCCGTATTTAAACAACCACATCGTCCACCTTCATTTTGCGGATGCTTCGCGCGGCCGCCTGTTTCCGCGTACGGACTCGATCGACCCGCGCTATGCTGCGTTCTTCTCCGCTATTCGCGAAATCGGTTTTGACGGGCGACTGAGCCTGGAGGCGTACACGAACGATTTCGAAACGGATGCGCCCGCAGGGCTCGAAGCCGTGCGGAAGTTACGTGAGCGTTCGTGTGGCGGATAAGCGTCGCCGAGTTCGTGAAGAGAGCGTGCAAGCCGCTCCCTCGCGGTCGCGGCTCAGTTCTGATGCCCCAGCCAAAACTGTTTATCCGAGCCTGCCCAGGATGCGGTCACATAACTCATGGCGGGATCCACGGCGTAGAATTCTTCTTCCTGGGTCTGCACCGACGCAGCAAACAGGTCGTGCAATTCCTTCCGGTTCTCCTCCCCAAGCACCTTCATGTAGCGGTCGCCATGCTGTTTCTCTAAATCGAGACCGTTAAACGTTTCCACAGGGCGAAGTATGAGGAACGTGGTGCCCGGATATCCGGAGGAGATCTGGTAAATCATCATGTGTTCATCGACGGCGGCCTTCTTGTGTGCTTCGAGAACAATATTCCTGTTTTTCAGATATTCGTCACCGCGGCCAGGCCGAAGAAGGATAGTGATGAGGTCAACATAACGTATTTTGGACCAATCGTAACTCGCGCGGTAACTGATTTCCGGTTCAAAGTCCGCCGAGATATCGCGCCTGCTTGCGATCAACTCTCCGGCTCGCGCTGTTAAGTCGTTGAGGCGGCTCTTTATTTCCGGCGAGTTTTCCATTGCGCGATCATGTGCCCACTCCTCGAGCGACTTGTATCCGCTCAGGAACAGGACTTCGTTCGGGCCGGTTACGGGCGTGAGGGCGATTGAAATGGTAGGCCATGCAATGGTCGCCAGGTATTGCGAGCGTTCGGCACTTACTCGCGCAAAAGGTGCCTCTTTCCCGGGACTCACGACCACGTGGGTGAGCTTGAGGATGGCCGGCGGATTCTGAGGCTGCTGTGCCGACCTAGTCGCGCTGCACACGAGGAAGAACGCCAGAAGCGCAGCGCTATTGATGCGCGACATAGGTGCTTACTTGGCACTGAGCTACCAGATCAGTTTCAAACCGAATTGGATTTGGCGCGAGGTCGTTAC
>JAFAQG010000431.1 GCA_019246575.1 Acidobacteriaceae bacterium | reverse complement strand
GAAAAGATCTTTCCATCCGTCGTTATCGAAATCTTCGAGGTGCATGCCCCAGCCCGAGCTTCCAGCCGTAAGTGAGCCGAGTCCGCTTTCCAGGCTGCGATAACTGAATGAGCCGTTCCCGTCATTATGATACACAGCGTACACCTGCCGCGCCAGGTTCGTGACGATGATATCGGGCCGCCCGTCGTTGTCATAATCGCGGAAATCGACCCCGATGCCTGCATACGGTTTACCGTCGTCTGAAAGTGCGACACCTGCCTCCAGCGCTCGTTCGGTAAATGTGCCGTTGCCATTGTTATGGAATAAGAACTCTTCCATCCCGTCATTCGCGACAAAAACATCAGCAAAGCCGTCATCGTCGTAGTCGTTAAACGCGACGCCGAGCGATCTAGCTTTGCACGCCGCGATTCCAGAGCGCTGGCTCACATCCTCAAACGTTCCATCACCGCGATTTCGATACAGAATGTTGGTGGTGGCCGGAAACTCGCCTGGAAGGCAATAGACTCGCAAGCTAGCTCCACAGGCCTTGCTATGCGCGGTGTCGCAAATCATATAGCGGGTAACGAAAAGATCCAGGCGTCCGTCGTTGTCGTAATCGAAGAAGCCTGCTGACGCCGACCAGCCGCCTGCTGCGACTCCGGCTTTTTCCGTCACGTCCGAGAAGGTTCCGTTTCCGTTGTTGTGATACAGGATGTTCCTTCCGTAATTCGTGATGTAAAGATCGGTGTATCCGTCGTTGTCGTAATCCGCAGCGGCAACGCCCATGCCGTAATTTGTATCTCCTGCATTCGCCAATCCGGCCGCCTTCGTCACGTCCGTGAAGCTGCCATCGCGATTCTGTCGAAACAGGCGATTCCAATAGCGGGGGTCGCTGCGAGCGAAATTTTCGGGCCTCTGCATCGGATCCGTAACACGCCCGCCGTTCACAAGGAAGACATCTAACAATCCATCATTGTTGTAATCCAGGAGAGCAACACCGCCGCCCATTGTTTCAATCAAATACTTCTGTGTTGTCGGCGAATTTCGTTGTGTGAAATCCAGGCCAGGCGGAATACCAACCTCAAAGACTGCGGCCGAGAGTGCGAACGCACACACAAACGAAAACAGAGCCGCGCGCGTCAGCAAGCGGTCTTCACGCACTCAACAAACTCACTTCGATGGCGAGCTAATCGGCGAGCGTGAAGGCGTAAAGATTATCTCCCGCGCCCACGATCAGATACTGCTTGCCATCCAACATAAAAGTCTCGGGTCCGTTGCTGATGTTTGCGCTCAAACCGGCATGCCACAGAATTTTCCCATTCGCCGGATCGAAGGCGACCAGGTGCTGCGAACCATCACCGCAGAAGAGTAATTTGCCGGCCGTAGTGAGCAAACCGGACAGGCCGCCGCCTGGGTAATCGTGTCTCCAAACTGTTTTGCCGGTCTTGTAATCGATAGCGCGAAGCGTCGCTCCCAAGCCGCCTGCATTGCGCTCTGCTGCGGCATATCCTTCGGGATGCGGATCCGTGTCGGTGAGATAGAACATACTGAACGACTGATTCGTGCTGACGTAAAACAATCCTGTTTCGGGATCGAAGCTGGGAGGCGGCCAGTTTGTCGCGCCACCGGAAGCAGGTGAAACCAGAACGCCGGGGATGGAGGCCTCTTTCTCGGGATTCCCGATGGGCTGACCCTTCGCGCTGAGTCCCTTCGACCAGTTCAGCGTCTCAATAAGCGGAGCAGTCAATAGATGCTCGCCGCTGGTGCGGTCGAGTAAGAAGAAGTATCCATTCCGGGCAGCTTGAGCCAGCAACTTACGAGGCTTGCCGTTGAGCTCAGCATTGAAGAGCACGGGCGTTTGTACCGCGTCCCAATCGTGAACGTCATGTGGCGAAACCTGGTAGTACCACGCCATCTTTCCTGTGTCGACATTCAGCGCAACGATAGAGCAGGTCCACAGATTGTCGCCCTTGCGGCTGCCGCCCGCCATAACTGGATTCGGGTTGCCCGTTCCCAAGTAATAGAGGTGCAGTTCCGGATCGTAGGTGCCGGGTATCCATGTCATACCACCGCCGTGGCGCATTGAGTACTCGTCCGGCCAGGTGTCGGATCCCGGGTCGCCTCGCTTCAGCGGTTCAGTCCACCATTTCCACTGCACGGCACCGGTTTCAGGATCGTGCGATTCCAGAAAGCCGGGGACGTCCAATGAATCGCCGCCGGTACCCACAATTACGTGATTGCCGATCACCATAGGAGCAGGCGTGGAGAAGTACTCCTGCCTTACGTCCGCGATTTCCACGTGCCATCGTTCTTTCCCGGTCTTTGCATCCAGAGAGACGAGGTAATCATCGGGTGTCTCGAAGAAGAGCCAATTCCCATACATGCCGACGCCGCGGTTGCCTATGTGAATGCCCCCTTTCGTGCGCCAAAAATAGTGCCAGATTTCACGACCGGAACGCGCATCCACCGCCCAGGTGTTATCGGGAGTGGTGAGATAGAGGATACCGTTCACCATCAACGGGGTGGACTTAATTTGCGTGCCGAACGCGCCCGGGCCTCCGGCAGGACCCGTGACCGGCCCGCCCGCTGCCGAGACCTGCTCTTTCGGCGCTTCGCCTCCGATGATCGCCCGCGGCGTCTCGCCCGTGTTTGCACGATAGATCCAGGCCAGATTGAGGTTTCTAATTGTAGATTGATTGATCTGCGATAACGTGCTGAAGCGGCGGCCTGAGTAATCGCCGTTGTATGTGGGCCAAGCATCTGTCGGGGGTTTTAGCAACAGCGCAGGATCGAGTATCTGCCCCGGCGCGCTGACTGTAAACGCGACGAGACTAACGAGAGATAGAGAATGGCGTCGATTCATTTCAGAGTTAGTAAGTACGCGGTCAGGTTGTGAATATCGGTATCTGTGTACTTCATCAGCAGGTCGATGTGAGGCTGAAGCGGATCATGAACGTCAACTTTCGGAACATCGCCGGAACGGGTGAACGAATGGTAATCCCCGTTCGCTTCCGTAATCGAAACTACGAAATCGTCGATGTGGTCTATCCGCCCCGTGAACGATTCACCCGAGGGCAGAGTGATTGTGGCAGTCACAGCTTCGGCTACCGGCCGTGGCGGCTGCATGAAACCACCTCTTCCTTCACGCGGCATTACAAGCCGTTGCTGAATGCTCACCGGATCGTATTTCGACCCGATGTGGGCGAGATCGCCGGTGACGGAATGACAATGGGAGCATTGACCCACGCCATTGAAGTAGGTCTCGCCTGCCTTGGGGTCGCCAACAACGATATTGAGGATCTGATATGTGCCGCGGAGAGCGGCTGCTTTCACCCGATCGAGAAGAAATGCAGAGATGTCAGAAATCTGCTCGGCTGACAGGGAGAACTTCGGCATGCCTTTTTCCGGCCGGCCATGTAGGATCACGGGTCCTATGTGGTCGCCGTGATCGTCATCAAGAACCAGCGGAGACCGGAGCAGATCCGGTCCACTTTCACCGCCCTTGGCGTTCGACCCATGGCAGAACGCGCAGGTAGCGAGAAATTGTTTTTGGCCGCGCTCAACAGCGCCAGGTTCATACGTAGGATACGTCCGGCCGCCTCCGCCTCCCCCGGCACGGGGGCGCCGGGTTGGCGTCTGCTGGGCGCGGGCGCTCGAAGATTCTGCCCCGGGAGTTTGCTGCTGAGCGCCGCGTTGCTGGGCGTTAACGACAATCGGGACAGCCACAGTAAGCGCCGACACTAGTGACCAGGTGGACGTGGCGGCGAGGGCCAGCAGAGCACGTGTGCTCATGCACAAGATTATCTCGCGTATGGTTGCTTGAGCCGTGCGTCTGGCCGCCGCCGGCTGCCCATTTGCCCTCAAAGGGCTACGACTTGCGCACAAACAAACGCCGGGGCCCGTTCATAATTGAAGTCGGAGCAACCGCGCTTCAAAACTGATAGTGCAAGCCCAACTGCACAACGCGCGATTGTGTGCCCGTCGGGGCCAATGACGTGATCCGTCCGAAATTAGGCGCCCCGCGCGCGGTGTTCGGCAGCCCAAAATTCGGGTGATTGGGCGCGTTCAGCATCTCCGCCCGAAATTGCAGCCGCTGATTTTCCCGGACGGCGAAATCCTTCAGCACGGATACATCGATGTTCACTGCACCCGGACCATATCCGGCCGTTCTTCCGGCGTTGCCAAATACATATTGTGGCGGCTGCGCGAAAGCCGCAACGTTGAACCACTCGTTCAGCTTGTCTGACAAGGGTCGATCACTCGGCAAAACGGGATCGCCAACCACGTTCGGACGTTCGTTGGGCGAGAATGAACCCGTGGTATTGGTCTGCTCTGTGACGCCGTAAGGTGAGCCGGACCGAATCTCCGCGATGACTCCCGTCGACCAACCGGCGATGAAATGGTTCCAGAAGCCCAGGTCGGCCGGCTTTCCTTTCCCGACTGGCAGTTCGTATACCGAACTCCAGATCAGCCGGTGCTTGACATCGTTGCCCGATAAACCGCGGTTCTGTTTGCGGTCGTAGTTGTTTACGAATGAGCTGCCGGCATTGCTTGCCGGTACCCGCGATTCCATGTCGTCGATAAAACGCGAGAAGGTGTAGTTGGCCTGGAAATGCAAGCCGGCGCTGAAGCGCTTCTCGAGGTGCAGGTTCAAGCCATCGTAATTCGAATTGCCGATGGCGGGCGCGATGATGCCGACATCGCTGAATTGCGGGAAGGGCCGCCGCACCTGCGCGTTGCCCGGGCCGAGAAGGTTTGTCGGCACCTGGTCGAGGCTGAGGTTGTTCGATCCGGCGAGCTTGTGTCCCAGCGTGCCCAAGTATCCGATTTCGACCAGGACATTTTTTGAAAGCTCGCGCTGAATATCGAAATTGAACGTCTCCAGGTATCCGGTGCGGCGGTTGTTGCGATCGAAAAATTCTACCGAGGTTGTCGGGGATGCGCCTAGGGGAACCGCGCCAAATGCGGGAGTGAGGTCGGCTTCCGTCGGCGGTTTGATAGCCGGCATGCCGTTCCGCAACAGGAAGGCCGGCGTGAGGCCGCCGTCAGGAGATACGAAGTTGCCCTGAAGACTGAACCCGAGGCCGGCCACCAGCGGCGTGGCCGAATCGTATTCCGGCTCGTAGACCACGGCAGCGCCGCCTCGCAGTACCCAGCGCTCTCGCGCCCGCCATGCGAAGCCGAAGCGCGGGCCGAAATTGTTCAAATCCCAGTTATGCGCGTACTTACTCACCCCGTCCCGGCCTGAGAAAAGGACGATCCCCGGCGTGCCTGAGACTGGATTGATGGCGTGAGTGTCGAACGAGTTCTGGCGATTGTCGATCTGCTCCCAGCGGGGTTGATCGATGTCATAACGCAGCCCGATGTTCAGCGTAAAGCGAGGGGTAACCTTCCAATCGTCCTGCACAAACGCTCCCGCGGTATTGCCGCGGCTTTGCGTCGGAAACACGTCGGTGAGAGTGGCGCTTGTCACCCATCCGAGGAGCAATGAAGCAAGCCCGTTCCCGGTTGCCATGTTGTTAAAAGTGAACCGGCCACCCGCGCCGCTGCGATTGAGATCCAGATTCGACGAGTAACGAAACGAACCGCCGAATTTAATGGCGTGCGACCCACGAATGAGTGTCACGTTATCGACGTACTCGTTATTGCGGATTGGAGTCTGATACCGCAGATGGTTACCGCTGCCCACCAAGCCGGTGTATCCGGTGACGTTAATCGTCGGCGGAAATTCGGGATCGGTGCCGGTGAGCCCCACCTGCTGCGCAATACCGAGA
>JAFAQG010000419.1 GCA_019246575.1 Acidobacteriaceae bacterium | reverse complement strand
TTGCTATTCGGCAGATTGTACAACCCGAGATAGGGCGCAACCTTGGGATCCACAGGCCCTTGACGAGCACTAAGCGATGGCACGACGTCGATCAGCGTGGTCCCCAGGCTCTGGCGGAATCCTTCGTAATTCAGAAAGAAGAAAGTTTTGTCTTTCAGGATCGGCCCACCCAGGGCGACGCCGAACTGATTACGTCGAAACGAAGGAACAGGGCCGGGGTCGAAGAAATTACGCGCGTCGAACACGCTGTTTCGGAGATAGTCATAAAACGAGCCGTGAAAATCGTTTGTGCCGGAGCGCGTTATCGAATTGATTACGCCGCCCGAACTGCGCCCGTAAGCTGCAGGCGCATTGCTGGTGATAACCGAAAACTCCTGCACGGCATAGACGCCGAGCGTGACTCCAGAGACGCTGCCCGGACTGCCGTTTGCATAGTCGTTGATAATAACCCCGTCCAGCCGGTACGCATTCTGCTGCGGACGGTTTCCGCCGATAGTGACCTGATTCCCCAGACCGCGATTCAGCCGTGTCGTAGCTGTCACCGTGGAGGCGAACTGGGTCGCAATGGAGGAGACACCCGGCTGTAGCGCCGCTAGGGTCGTCCAGTCCCGGCCATTTAGCGGCAGATCGCGAGTCTGTTTTCCGTCAACAACGCCTTGGACCGCGGAAGTAGCGGTGTCGACCGTGTTAACCGACGCTTCGACAGTGACTCGTGTTTCAGTGCCGCCAACCAGAAGCTGAACATCGACATCGCGGACAGCGCCCACCGTTAAAACTATGTGCTCAACCTCCCGTGTACCAAAGCCCGTCGCAGATGTACTTACTTTGTAACTTGCCGCCGGCAAATCAGGCGCCGAATAAATACCGGACTGGTTACTCGTAACTTGCCGCTCAGTGCCGGTTTCTTCCGACGTGATCGTTACAGTAGCGTTTGGCACGACCGAACCGGTAGGATCGGTAACCGTTCCCTCGAGGGTGGCGCTGCCGGATTGTGCGAAAGCATGGATTGAAAATAGCGGCATCAGCAGCGCTAGAACAAAAGCTGCGTTCCAGATACTTCTCAGCGGCATAGTTGGGTTGTCCTTACCGGCCGCTCTACGAGCCGGCTTTGCTAATTGACCACAGCACCGCCGCGTCGAACAGTGCCAGCCCCTTCGGAGTCAGATTGTCGAAAGCGGGATTGTCGAGGGGAAATAATACGCGCCTCGCTGGAGCCACATAATAGCCGTCCATGGTTGAGCCTTTGTCATAACCAAAGATAGCGGCTTGCTCCATCATGTCGGGTAAAGTCGCAACGATTGTAGCGCCGGGACCTGGCTTGGCCCATTTCAGTACATCTTTTTCCTTGATGAATTGCACAACGCCACTTAGGCCGGCGGACATCTCGTTATTCGGATTGATAATCCGAAGCGAGTTGTCGGCTGGATCGTCGCTTTCCTTCTCTTCTCCATGCTCGCCGTAATCCACATACCGATTCCGCCCGGCCATGCGTAAGGTATCCGCAAAAAGTCCCTCGAGACATAGGATAGGCACTGTCGCATCTCGGTACTTGTTGGACAGCTTGTACTTAGAATTCGTGGCCGATAAGACGATTAAGTCGTATTGATCTGCGCCGGCCTGAGGATCTGTCTGGTCGCGAAATGTAACATCGAAGCCCGATTCTTTGAGCCGGTCGATCATATGGGCGTCGGCTTCGGCGCCCTCCGGAGTCTTTTTACGGCCGACAAAGAGTAGTTTTTTCCCTTTTGCTGCACTCGTAAGAGCCGATCGCAACGCTGCCGGATCGTCCTTAGGCGGCGCGGGCGGAGGCGAGACCGCCCAACGAACGGAAGCATCGAATAGCTCGAGACCTTTGTACCAGTCATTGAGATCGGGATCTTGCCGTGCGGGACCGAATGCGGCCGAGAGCAGATGGAAGTTGCCGCTCGACATGAAAAAGCCGACCCGACGGGCGGGAGCAGGCATTCCGCCCACCATGGTTGCGCCCTTTTCATACGTAAACAACCCCGCCCGCCGCGGATAGCCTTCGAAGTTTGCAACCACTGTTGCCGCTTGTGTCGGAACACCCCAACCGACTGTCCCGGGTTGCAAGTAAAATGTGCCAAACAGTTGCGGCTTCAGGTCAACGGCCCGGGCAATTTCGCATGTCGTATTCGCCGCGTACGCATACAGCTCCGAGAACGAACGGGCATAGAAGTGCCCCGGTTCCACGACTTCGAAATCCGTGTGCAGATCAGGCCCAGTCATCGCTAGAGCGGGATAGGCGGGTTGGTTCCAAGTGAAGATGGGCACCGGCACACTGCGGTAGGTGTCTTTTAGCAAGTGTGGGTCAGCTGTGGACGAGATAATGACGAGATCCGCGCCATCCGCCTTCGATGCGAGTTCGCTTTCGGCGGCGCCTGTGATGCTGAACCCCATAGCCTTGAGGTGGTTTTTTACCAGCTCGTCATCCGACTGATGCTTTTCATCCGGTTCGCCGGCAATGAACAGTATCTTCTTACCTTGCAGGCCGGAGTCAGGCAACATTTCGCCCAAGGCGCCCGAGGTTGCTATGCCGGCCAGAGCTAAAAATGTCAGACTGAATTTCGCGATATTATTCCTCTTCACTTTTAGTCTCCGACGACGTTGGTTGAGAAACGACTAATACTTCCGGAGTCCGTGTGCCGTTTGCAGCAATAAGTAAGTGATGAGTTTTAGTATCGAGTGCAAGCGGCCCAATACCCGATGAAAGCTTGGACTTCGCCCCGATAGTGTAATTCACAAAAGCGTTCATCTTAACTGCCGTCAGAGTTCCATCGGCGTTGGTAATAAATGCAGCGCCTTTCCAGCCGCCTTTTCCGGTAGGAAGGAAAGTAAACATTGCTGTGGACGGACCGCTACCGCCACCGGCAAGGTCTTCGAATGCAAGTCCAATATCGCCGTCCAGAATTGGGATGCGGCCGTTCGCGCAGCCAACGAAAACCCGCCGACCAACGGGGTCGAGCGCCAAACCTGTACAGTCCTCACCCGTGCCGGTAGGAAAATCGCCTAAAGATTTGAACGTTTCCGTATCGACGACATGTACCAGATTTGTGTTTGGCGCAACCACAAACAACCGGCCATAGCCCGTGGCCGCTAGCTGCCCCACTTTTCCGCCCAACTCCACCGTTCCCGCTATCCTTCCCGTTTCGGGATCGAATGCAGTTATATTTCCGCTATCGCGATTCGCGACAAAGACCAGTCTGGCCCCGTCGTCGTAAGTAAGCGCCGAAGGAGCTTTTCCCGTCGAATTAACAGTTCGGAGCACTTTGCAAGAATCGGTATCGAAAACTGCGATGTTATTGGAACCGCTATTTGCGACAAAACCGCGCTTTATGTCAGGAACGAGAATAAGATCGCTTGCTCCAGCGCCGGTCGCGATCTGGCCGGCCGCGGCGCCGGTGTCTGCATTCAGCAAGTCAACTCTTGCCCCCTGCGCAACGTATATGCGTCGTGCAGTCGAATCGATTCCGATGCCTTGAATCTTTCCAGAACCGCTGACTCTGTAATGCGCGACAACCTTGAAATCTCCATCTGCGGCAGATACAAAGGTTGTGGCGATAGTGAGAGTGAGGGCGGTTCCAATCAATTTGCTGGCGAACGATGACGGCCGGCCGGCTAAGGTCTCCATAGCTGGTACAGAGAGTCTACGTGGTCGAACTTAAACAAACCGTGAACCAAAAGACTTGCCCAGGTCATTCGGCCCGTCGCTATGGATTTAAAGTCGTAGGAAAAGGGGACTTGCGACGGGCGCCCTTATCGCGGATCGCTGCGAATGCCCATCAGTTAACATTGTGAACGGAACCAAACTCTGGTGGATACGATACTTCAGGACGCCGGCCAGGCTCTCTCGGTCTCGCTGACGACGACCCAAACCATCAAAGAATATCTTCGGCTGACGAAGCCAAGAATCACGCTCTTAATTATCATTTCAACCGCTGTCGGTTACTGCTACGGTATCGGCTCGACATTCAGATTCGTAACGTTCGTACACGCTCTCGTTGGAACCAGTCTGCTAGCTGCAGGCGCCGCGACACTCAATCAGTGGTGGGAACGCACCTGGGACGCCCAGATGAAACGCACCAGGACGCGCCCTATTCCCGCAGGTACGGTGAGCGCTCGAGACGCACTTTTGTTTGGAGTAGTTTTGACGCTCATCGGTGTAGCGGAGCTCTGGACCTTTTGCAATGTTCTGGCGGCCGGTCTCGGCCTGCTGACCTCATTCGGTTACCTCTTCGCGTACACACCTCTTAAGAGGAAACATGCCGTTTCTACAACAATTGGCGCGTTGCCGGGGGCTATGCCACCGTTGATCGGTTTTGCCGCCGCAAGCTCACAGCTCGGCGTTGATGCTTGGGTCCTGTTCAGCATCCTGTTCCTCTGGCAGTTCCCGCATTTCCACGCGATTGCGTGGATGTACCGCGAAGATTATGAACGAGCGGGGGTGAAAATGCTCGCCGTAGCGCGGCCATTCGGCATCGGTTTAACAATTGAGATCCTCAGCGCGCTTCTACTGCTCATTCCAATCACCCTGGCGCCAACACTTTTGCACATGGCGGGACAGGTGTACTTCGTTGCTGCTCTCGTTTTGGATTTAGTGTTTCTCTACTTCGGGTTTCAACTGGCAACAGAGCGCAATCGTAAACGAGCACGCGGTCTGCTTCTCGCCTCCGTACTGTACATTCCGATCTTATTCGCCTTCCTCGTTTTCGACAACTCGCGATTCCTCAGCTAGCGCGCAAGATCTCCAGCACGGGAACGCTGGCGACAGTCGGGCTATCCGCTCTCGGCGTTACCTTCTGCGCGATCCCACGGCCTTGCTTGCATCGGGTGTCTTCAACTCAGCCGGCGCAGAACGGAAGGTATACAATCGTCCCAGACTTCTGCTGGCACCCATTTGGGTGCACGCCGAACCCGGGGGGAGTTATGGGACGTACCAGACTTATTGCCATCGCTTGTCTGCTTTCTTGGGCTGCTTGCGGACAGGAATTCCGAGCCACCATTACTGGACATGTGAGCGATTCAACTGGCGCGGTGATTGCGGCGGCCACCGTTCAGGCCACGAACGTCGCCACCAATGAGATTGCGGTCGCCAGGACCAACGATCAGGGCACGTATACATTGCCTTTGCTAAGACCAGGCACCTATACAGTGACGGCGGAAGCACCGGGGTTTAAGAAGTACATACGTGACAACATCGTCCTCAATGTAGGCGATGTTAGCGGGATTGATATCGGCATGGAGGTCGGCCAGGCAAGTGAATCAATCACCGTGACGGCCGAGACGCCCGTGCTTGAGACTGAAACCGCCGATCACGGGCTTGTCATCGATCAAAAGCGTGTCACAGAATTGCCGCTGAATGCGCGCAATCCCTTCATGCTTTCGATTCTCTCGGCGGGCGTGAACTTCAACGGCAATCAGATTTACCAGAGACCGTTCGATAACGGCGCGATCGCCGATTGGTCCGTCAATGGAGGACTCGACCGAAAGAACGAGTTCCTCCTGGATGGCGCGCCGAACAACGCCCAAGCGGGTGGAAACAACATCGCGTATGTTCCGCCGGTGGACGCGGTCCAGGAATTCAAAATTCAGACGAACTCTTACGACGCGCAGTATGGAAAATCGGCGGGCGGCATCATCAACGTTTCACTCAAGAGCGGCACGAATGCGTTCCACGGAACGCTTTACGAGTTCATGCGGCGCAATGCCTTCGATGCAAACTCGTTCCAGAACAATGCCGCAGGTAAACCCAAGGCCGGACACTTCCTCGACCAATACGGCGGGTCCGTCGGTGGCCCCATCCTCGTGCCGAAGATTTACAACGGCCGCGATAAGAGTTTCTTCTTCTTCAATTACGAAGGTTACCGGGAAGGCACGCCGACTCCGCTGACGCTTTCCGTCCCTGAGCCGGAGATGCTGAACGGCGATTTCAGTAAACTGACCGACGCCAACGGGCGAAGCATAACGATCTACAATCCATTCA
>JAFAQG010000399.1 GCA_019246575.1 Acidobacteriaceae bacterium | reverse complement strand
ACTGTTATGGCGATTACGGGCCGTGCGTGCCCGCGCGCCAGTTCTTCGCGAACTGCTTTATCCAAGGCGGTGTCGACTTTATCTTCGGAGATAGCAAAGCAGTGTTTCATGATTGTGAGCTACATGGGATCAAAACCGGTAATGTGATGTACACCGCACAAAGCCGGCACACTGCCGAGCAGGACAGCGGTTACGTGTTCCATCGCTGCCGGTTAACCGCCGATGCGCGTTCGGACGGCACGATCTCCTTAGGCCGGCCGTGGCGTCCCTACGCTACGGTGGTCTATGTACACGCGCAGATCGAGGCGCCCGTGATTCCAGCAGGCTGGACCGAGTGGTCACGTTTCGGCAAACCCAGCCTCCCCACCGCGTTCTACGCCGAATTCGAATCGACCGGTCCCGGCGCGAATCCAAAGGCGCGCGAACGTTACTCCCATCAGCTCACGCCCGAAGAAGCCGCGAAATGGGATCCGGGCCGCTTTCTTGCAGGACAGGACGGCTGGGTTCCCGCGTTTTGAAAACGCACTGTCTTTTGGACTCCTCGTTGCAAGGCAGGTGGCGGTGAATATTAGTCTCAAGTCGCTCATCGGCAAGACCAACGAGACCACTCGCAGTGCCTTGGAAGCCGCAGCCGGCCTGTGCCTTTCGCGCACTCATTACGATGTCGAGATCGAGCACTTCCTTATTAAATTGCTCGATGCCCGGGACAGCGACTTCGCTCACATCCTCACGCGCTTCGAGATTGATAGGTCCCGTGTTCTCAGCTCTCTCAACCACGCGCTCGACAAGCTGAAAACCGGCAACGGCCGGACTCCCGGGTTCAGCCCGCATCTGACAAAGATATTAACGGCAGCGTGGACGCTTGGATCCATCGACTTCGGCGCGACCCAGATACGATCCGGGTTCGCGATTCTCGCTCTTGTTTCCGGGGAAGAGCGTTCGCGCATTCTGGACGAAAACATTCAGCTGCGGCAGATTCAGCCGGATGTCCTCAAGCGCGAGTTTGTCACGATTACGGCCACTTCACCGGAAAACGCCGGCGCTACCGCAACAATCGAGCAAGACGGAAATGCACTAAAGCCCGGCGGGAAGACACCGAATCTCGATCAGTACACAATCAGTCTTACTGAAAACGCAAAGCAGGGCAAGATAGATCCGGTGCTCGGGCGCGACTCCGAAATCCGTCAGATTATTGATATTCTGATGCGTCGTCGCCAGAACAATCCCATTCTGACGGGCGAAGCCGGAGTCGGAAAAACGGCGGTAGTCGAGGGTTTCGCACAGCGCGTGGTGAAAGGCGACGTTCCCGCCGCGTTGAAGAATGTCGCGGTGCGCACGCTCGATCTTGCCTTACTGCAGGCTGGCGCCGGGATCAAAGGTGAATTCGAGAATCGCTTGAAGAGCCTGATCGAGGAAGTCAAACGCTCCCCCGTGCCCATCATTCTGTTTATCGACGAGGCTCATACCATGATCGGCGCGGGCGGACAGCCAGGACAGAACGATGCCGCCAATCTGCTGAAGCCGGCGCTGGCTCGTGGCGAGCTGCGGACGATTGCGGCAACTACCTGGTCCGAGTACAAGAAGTATTTCGAGAAAGACCCTGCGCTGGCGCGCCGCTTCCAGGTTGTGAAGGTCGAAGAGCCTGGGGAAGATCAGTGCATGGTGATGATGCGCGGCGTCGTCAACACCCTCGAGAAGCACCACGACGTTCGCATCCTGGACGAAGGCCTGGCTGCGGCAGTCAAGTTGTCTCACAGATACCTGGCAGGACGGCAACTTCCGGATAAAGCCGTTAGCGTCTTGGATACTGCTTGTGCGAGATTGTCGCTCGGGCAGAATACAACGCCCGCCGCGATCGAGAACCTGACCCGTCAGATAGACGATCTGGAGATCCAGGAGCGCATTGTTCGTCGCGAAATTGCTACCGGATCGGAGCACGGCGAACGCCTGGAACACATCACGCAGGAACGCAAGCGCCTGAGCGAGGAATTGGACGCACTCAAGGCGAAGTGGGAGCGCGTTAAGCGATTAGTGCAGGAGATCCGCGGGCTTCGCGCACAGCTCGAGACAGATGGACACGCCGATGCGGAAAGAGCGGCATTGCAGCGTAACCTCAGCGTGGCCACAGACGAACTGCAGGAATTACAAGGTGCGGCGCCACTGACTCAGGTCTGCGTTGATAGCCATATTATCGGCGAGGTCATCTCCGGCTGGACTGGCATTCCGGTGGGAAAAATGATGAAGGACGAGATTGCAACGATTCTCGATCTCGAATGCCACTTGAGTCGAAGGATTATCGGTCAGGACGACGCGCTGGTGGCCATCAGCGAGCGAATCCGAACCGGTCGCGCGAACCTCGTTGATCCGGGCAAGCCCGTTGGTGTGTTCCTGCTCGTGGGACCGAGCGGAGTCGGCAAAACCGAAACCGCGCTGGCGCTTTCCGACCTGCTCTACGGCGGCGAGCACAACCTGATCACGATCAACATGTCCGAGTTCCAGGAGGCGTATACGATCTCGACCCTAAAAGGCGCGCCTCCCGGTTACAAGGGCTACGGCGAAGGCGGAGTATTGACCGAAGCCGTGCGACGCCGGCCGTACTCGGTCGTGCTGCTGGATGAAGTCGAAAAAGCGCATGCTGATGTTCGCGAGCTCTTCTATCAGGTATTTGACAGAGGAATGATGGAAGACGGCGAGGGCCGGGAGATCGATTTTAAGAACACCATTATCCTTCTGACTACGAACGCGGGCACAGATGAGTTAATGAAGTTATGTGCAAACCCGGATGACCTGCCTACCCCCGACGAAATCGTTTACGCGCTGAAGCCGCGCCTAAACAAAATCTTCAAGCCGGCATTCCTGGGGCGTCTCGTGATCGTTCCGTATTATCCGATCCGGGATGAATCGCTCAAGCAGATCGTCGATCTGAAACTGAAGAAAATTCAGCGCCGGATGTTCGAGAACCACAGGTTAGAGCTGCGGTACGATGACGACGTTATCGACCAGGTCGCGTTGCGTTGCACGGAGGGCGAAAGCGGCGCGCGGAACGTCGACAACATTCTCACGAACACACTGCTGCCCGACATCTCACGCCAAGTCCTAACAAGTATCGCGGAGGGACAGAAGCTCCCCGTGGTTACGGTAAGTGTCGGCCAGGGGGGTGAGTTCGAGTACTCTTCTCCGGCTTCGCTCGCATTTTCAGTTCCAAGCAACAATTAACAACGCCGTCAGGCGACTATCTCTTCGGATAACGCGTGCTGTGGCGCCGATGAAGAGTACTCGA